>CAMNFS010000076.1 GCA_946537255.1 uncultured Erysipelotrichaceae bacterium | reverse complement strand
GATCTTCAGGAATGCCTGGAAGTATATGTCCGCGGGGACCGGCTGTTCAGCTCCATCTGCCGCATCCGCCTTCCGTGCTTTCCTGAATATTCCTATATTCTTGCGAGGGCCGCGTTTTTGAAGTTTGGATCAGAGGTCACCTCCCGGATCACCTCAAGCTGCGGAGGAAAGTGAATCGGTTCGTTCTCGTCCGTGAGCTCAATCTCCACAATTGCCTGATCCTGCCAGAACGGATAGACATCAATCTCAAAATACTGATTCTCATGCATCAGACAGTATCTGGTTTTGCGGATCGAACGGCGGGATGGATCCGCTTCCATCAGAAGATCAATATACTGATTCTGGGTCAGACGTTTCTCCACCTCAATCCGCCGGACATCCGAAACCTTCTTCTTGGAAGTCATGTAGTACAGGTAATGCCCGTTTTCTCCCCGCATCCGCACCCGGAGCTCTTCTCCCTCCGGTGCGATCAGATAGGTCTGAATGATCTCAACCTTCCGGCAGTTCGGCAGGCTGTTCAGCCAGCGAAGATCCGGATATCTGATCAGGAACTTGCGTTCGATTTCCATCGGAATCGGTTCGCCAAGGAACAGGGTAATCTCCTGAATCAGCCGCTTGAGCTTCTCCTCAAAGCCGGTGGAATTGTCAATCACCCGCATGTGCGGATGACCGGTCCACGCCTCCTTGATTCTTTCATCCAATGCAATCGCCGCTTCTTTGTCTTCATAGCGGGCCTGATTATTGGCGTTGGTATAAAACTCCTCTGCCCCATCTGCGGCAGTCACCATATGAAATACCGCATCGTAGCCATCCCGGATCTCTACCTCATTGAGACCGAGCCATTCCAGAATCGCCGCGAATTCCTCTGCCGTCATGTAGGCACGGTTGTCCATCATTCCTCGATCGCATACGATCAGGATTTTCTCCTTTTTCATGGTCGCGGCGGCGGATTCAAAAATCCGTTCCTTCTCCAGCTGAAGCTTCATCTGGCACTTCTGATAATCAAAATTCGTACCGCAGGTCCAGGGCGCAACCCCGCCGGTAATCAGCTCGGTTGCAGTCTCCGGCACAAAGAGCACCGTATATCCATGCTTTACAAACGCGTTCTGAATCCAGCTCAGCGCGGTACTCTTGCCGGCACACGGGCCTCCGGTAATTACGATCTTTCTGATTTCCATATTCTGCTGTTCCTTCCGGTTTCATTATAAATTAGAGCTGCCCGGGACAATGCGTAAAGTAAGATCTGGAATCAAGGAATGCCGTCACTCCTTTTTTTCAGCCCCCATCACAATCGGATAGGCAATGCCGGCAAGCACCCAGATGATCCAGCTGATATGCCAGTTACCGGTTGATGCGCTGTAGCCCAGGTAGACAGCGGTCATGACCAGCCAGTAAACGCTTCTGAAATCCGCCGCGTTTTTCTTGACGGACGGCTTGTATTTTCCCTTCTGGCTCAGAATCTTCAATGTACCTTTCTGATAGCCGGCAGTCACAAACAGATTCACCGCAAGAGCGATCATGGCGAACATCCCGCTGACTCCGGCTGTGGTAAACACCGTTCCGAAATTTCCCAGCACCGCACTCAGTACAATGACCGGAATGATCGAAAGCACACACAGGGCAACACCCCATGTCACCCGTCTGTCCGATTCTTCCTTTTCCGTTTTCTCAAACGAACGGAACAGATCCTCCGCCTCATATTCCATTACGAACGGACTTTCCTCAATATGACGGAACTCCTGGCCAAGCCGCGAAGACCGCATGAACAAAGTAACCGCATGGGCAATCAGCAGAAACATCACTGCGACGCCAAGCACCGGCAGATTCGGAAACATCGGGAAAAAGGTTTCCTGAATTCCCGCCAGCATCACGATCGGAATCACGCATCCGACACATTCCGCCACGCCGGCTCCGGTAATACTTCCCTTCTTACGGCGCATTTTCACATAGTCCGTCATCTCATCCTTTGAAAGAATATAGGTGCCGTTTTCCTCTTTTGAGTCAAAGAAGGTTTTTCCGACGGTTTCCCTGAAGGACGAAAAGGTATCCTTTTCATCCTCACGGTATTCCTCTTCCTCATCAGAACAGGGAATTTCTTCCTGCGTCTGTTCCTGATACATGAAACGGTCACTGGCGCGGGTGTCTGTCCGCTTCCGCTGAAGAGAGGGCATCGTGTCTTCCTTCAGAAGATAATCCGTTGAAACATGAAATATCTCGGAAAGCCGCAGAATCATTTCAATCCCCGGCTGACGCAGTCCGCTTTCCCATGCCCGCACAAGCTCGGTACTGACGCCAAGCCCTGCGGCCAGTTCATCCTGCGTCATACCATATCGTTTTCTGAGTTCTGAAATCTTTTCTCCAGGCATATCTGTTCTCCCGTATGGTATTATCCTGACCGATTCCGCGTGAAATGTCCATCTTCTGCCGATTCGCTTTCCGGATGCCTGTTGCCTCATCCATGAGAGAACGTGCTCTGTTCTTCATCAGGCACTTACTTTTCCGCCTTTTATGACAGGAGATACGTTATAATAAACCCCTGTAGAAGGAACCGTAATAATGATGAATAAACTGAAAACATGGTTTTCCAAACATAAAATCCTGACCGGTGTTCTGGCCGCAGGAATCCTCGCAGCGATTATCTTTTTTGTGACGAGACCCTCCGAATCAGCCTCCTATTCCAGTACCTCACTAAAGCCGCAGGATCTGCGCATCTACAACAGCTTTGTAGGAACCGTGCAGCCGAATTCCGATTACCGGATCATCCCGAAGGTCAGCAGTCTGGTTACCTCCGTCCGGGTAAAGGAAGGCGACTATGTGGAAAAGGGACAGGTCATCGCCGTCATGGACGATACTGCCGCTCAGTACCAGATTGCCCTGAAGCAGGCAATGATGGCCCAGAACGGAACTTCCTCCTACTACAATATCAAGGACGCGGAAACCGCATATCAGAATTATAAGACGGCGCTTGAAAACGGGCTGAACTCCTCTCTTCTGAGTGCCGGACGTTCCCTGGACAGCGCGGCGCTTTCCCTGGACCATGCGGAGGACGCGCTTGAAAGCGGGCTGAATTCAGCGGACGCGGCGGTCTCGGCGGCGGCGCGCAGAGTAAGGGACGCAAAAGAAACCGTAAAAGTCACAAAAGAAGCACTTCCGGATCCGGAAACCATCGGCAGGGTCACTCAGGAATACATGGACGCGGAGACCGCGCTCAAAAGCGCCGAATCCACTCTGAGCCTTGCGGCCAGCGCTCAGGAGCTGGCCCGGCTTGCCTATGAGGCGGAGCCGGAAGATTCTCCGGAAAAAGAAGCGAAGCAGGCCGCCTGGTCAGAAGCCGTTCAGGCGGAAACAGAAGCCCGGTCCGCGTATGATGAATCATTTGCGGTCTATGAAGGAATCGAGCCGGTCTATACGGCCATGCAGGGATCACTGAAGGCATATGATGCCGCCATGAAGGAATACAACGCCGCAGGCGAAGCCTACGTCACCGCGAAACATTCCCGTTCGGATACCGAAGACAAACTGGAACAGACAGTGGAAAACTCGCAGCTGGACTTTGAAAGTTCTCAGCGCAGTTACAACGCTGCCGCCCTTTCCGTCCAGCAGCAGCTTCGTGACTATGAAAATACGATTGCCAGGATCAAGGCAAACTCCGCTGATAAAAGCAGCCAGATTGAACTGGATCATCTTCAGAAATCGCTTGAGGATTATGTGATTACCGCGCCGGTTTCCGGCACCGTCACCTCCCTCTCCCTGCATGAGGGCGAGGTCGCCGCAACCAACTCCGCGGCTGCCGTCATTTCCGGTCTGGATATCATGTCCATCCAGATCAAGATTGATGAATACTCCGTGATCAACGCAAAGGAAGGCATGCCGGTGGAAATCTACGTGGATGCCATCGGCCGCAACTATCAGGGAACGATCCGTTCCATTGCCAATACCGCGGACAACAATCAGGGTATTTCCTACTACAGCGCGAATGTGGACTTTCCTTCTGACGAAGTGGTCCGCAGCGGCATGAGCTGTGAGGTCCGTCTGGATATTATCAATCATTCCGGCGCCATGTGTCTGCCGGCGGAGGCTGTGCTGTTTCATCCGGACAACACCGCCTATGTCAGAGTGAAGGACGGAGCCGGAATGAAGGAGGTCCCTGTTGAGACCGGAGACTCCGACGGCATCTACACGGAAATCAAGAGCGGACTTTCCGCTGACGATATTGTGCTCTACACACCGTCCGTAAGAAAACCAAGCGAAGAAAATGTCGTCACACTGGGGTAACACGCATGCAGGATAACCGGGAAGTTCTGCTGGAAATGAAGGACATCGTCAAACAGTACCGAATGGGCGATGAAGTCTCCACGGTGCTCAAGGGCATCAGTCTGACGGTATACCGCGGCGAATTTGTCGCGGTACTGGGTCCTTCCGGTTCCGGCAAATCAACACTTATGAATATTATCGGGTGTCTGGATACACCGACCAGCGGCGAATACTTTCTCCATGGCCAGAAAATCGCCGACCTTTCCGAATCAGAGCTTGCCCATATCCGCTCACGGGAAATCGGCTTTATTTTCCAGTCGTTCTATCTGCTCAAGGATCAGAACGCCCTGGAAAACGTGGAGCTTCCGATGATCTATGCCGGGGCAAGCCGGAGGAAATGCCGGGAAAGGGCAAAGGAAATGCTGAAGCGGGTCGGTCTCGAGGACCGGATGACCCATATGCCCTCTCAGCTGTCCGGCGGTCAGCAGCAGCGCGTCGCGATTGCCCGCTCCATTGTCAACACGCCGATCCTGCTTCTTGCGGATGAGCCGACCGGCGCGCTGGATCAGGCAACCGGAAAACAGGTGATGGAAATCTTCCATGAACTCAATGAGGAAGGCCGTACCATCATCATGATCACCCATGACGCAAACATTGCCGCGCATGCCCGCAGAATTGTAAGGATTCTGGATGGAAACCTCTATGAAGGAGGTGAAACAGCCGATGCTTAATTTTGCAATGCTGGTACAGACCTTTGAGATGTCGATCCGCAATATCCGGAACAACCGGATGCGCTCCTTTCTGACAATGCTCGGCATTATCATCGGCGTCGGTTCGGTCATCTCTCTGATTTCCATTGTCGGCTTTGCGACCCGGAGCATGCTTGGACAGTTTTCCTCCATGGGTGCCGGTTCCCTGCAGGTCAATATCTACGGCACCCCTGTCAAGGAGGGACTGACGGATAATGAACTCCGCGAGATATCGCAGATTGACAATGTCCTGAGCGTTTCTCCGCTGATTACCGTAAACACCAGTGTCGTAAAGGATAAGACCATCTATAAGAAAATCAGCGTACTCGGCCGCAATGAGCAGTTCTTTCTGCGCAACGGCACGATCCGGGAAGGAAGAGCGCTTACGATCAAGGATATGTCCGGAAACATCCCTGTCTGTGTGATTGATGAGGACGCGGAGTCCGTCCTGTTTCCAAACGGAAACGCGCTTGGCTCCGGCATACGCGTCGGCGGAATTCAGTATCGGATTGTCGGTATTCTTCATAAGGAAGCCAACTATGCGGATGACTTCGCCTTTGAGGAAAACCGCGGCAAGGAAGGTCGGGTATTCATTCCCTATAAGAACGGGATGCTGATGAACGGCCAGAATACCATGATCAGTGCCGAAGTCTATACGAAAGATACTTCCCGCATAAATGAAACGGTTGCGGCTATCGAAGACTATGTCAAAGGCCAGTTCAACGGGGCCAAGGATTCCTTCTACATCATGAATCTGTCTTCGATCCTCAATGCCATGGATACCGTGACAACCATGATGTCGGCGCTGCTTGGCGGAATCGCAAGCATTGCGCTTCTGGTCGGAGGAATCGGAATCATGAACATGATGCTGGTATCGGTAACCGAAAGAACCAGAGAAATCGGTCTGCGCAAGGCGCTTGGAGCCGAACCGATTGTGATTCAGATCCAGTTCCTGCTGGAATCCATGATTCTCTCTCTGGTCGGAGGAAACATCGGAATTGTGATCGGTGAGCTGATCAGCTTCATCGCCTCAAAGATCATCGGTGTTCCGTTTACTGTCAATATCATGGCGATTCTGATCGGCTTCCTCTTCTCTGTCGCAGTCGGTGCTGTCTTCGGATGGGCGCCGGCAAACCGTGCCAGCAAGCTCAATCCGATTGATGCGCTGCGTGCGGAATGAACCATTCCCTGCCGTCTGATCTCATTCAGGCGGCTTTTTTTATCCAAAGATTTCCGGATCCGATTTCTTCCTTCTTTTTATCCGGATGGGATGTATCGAATCGATTCCGATCGGTTCAGAAAACAAAACTATAATCCAGCATCATGATCAGGGAAGCTGCAAGTTTATTATGCTCTCCCCGCTGACAGACCTTCTGTCGAAGTAATTATCCCATTTCCGACGACGCATTCAGATTCTGAAAATGTATAAAAAGACGAAGGAAGCAGATCCTGCTGTTCTTCGTCTTTTCATCATTCCCTTTACAACCGGTTATCTGTCGGCGGTATCCGGAATACCTGCGGAAGAAATGCCATACGCATTCATCTGATCATAATATGCCCGGATGCACTGATTGAGACGGTCATCAAACTCCTTTAGCGGATACAGGCCGTTTTCCCCGTTCAGTCCATGAAAGGAAAGGGTCCGGATCTCAGGCGGATTCCTGAGATCAAGAAGCGGGACAGCACGGAGCTGATCCGCAGATTCATAAATCATTCTGACCCGGATGTATTCCTTCCCGGCCGGATCCTTCCATTTCTCAAACACTGCTTTGGAACCGATCGGCGTATCTGCCTCGATCGCTCCGTCCAGCTCATACTCCTCTGTCTCCAGCGCCGCAAGGACACTGGTCAGATTGGAATCGTGTCCGCACAGGAAACAGAACTTTCTGTCCGTTCGCTCCAGCTCCGCGTCAATGACCTTGAGAAGCGGATGAGCGACATGGGCCGAAAGGAGCGGTGTACCGAAGAGCACCTGACAGTAGATATCCTTGATTTCCGCGATGGATTTCCAGTCTTCAAAGGACAGGTCATGTCCAAAGGCCGCTTCCTTTGCGTCCGCCGTTTCATAATACTGAAGCACCAGCGCATCTGACAGGGTGGTAGCGGTCTTGAGAGAGCCGGAGACACCGGGCTCCTTTCCGATTTCCAGAAGATATTCACTGTCGCCGGTTTCAAAATCCGTGACGCTGCCGTTTTTATAACCCGGGGAATCCTTCAGATCCGTTACCCTGGAAAGAAGCGCGTATTCCCCGGTCAGATCCGTTTCTTTTTCCGCCATCTGCTTTCTGCACTCCTCCGCATAGGCATCATTGAGGAAGGTCAGAGCCGGCTCAAACACCGGATCCATCCTGTCATATTCCTGGTTGGTTTCAATCTCCACATTGGCTACCGGCAGAAATCCGCTGGAGAAATACTGGGCAGTCGCGATTGTCCGCTGCTTCGCATTGGCATAGAAACGGACTTCCTCTCCCTGCGGCCGGTAGTTTTCCGGAATCAGTTCCTCCTCTTCCAGCCACTTGCGGAAATACTGCCCCATGGATGTTTCCAGCATTCCCCCGCGCAGTGACAGCTCGCTTGCGTTCGAGGACCATTCCGTCCAGGTATGCGGGGTCGCGGTATCAAGCGCAGAACCCGTGGTTGAAAGCGGTGCCCGGATATTGTGGCGGCTGAGCACCACGACCTCCTCCAGCACATATCCCTGCGGAACGTCCGTTTCCTCCGCATGGACACCCACCGGCAATATGCCGGTCAGAAGGATCAGACAGATCAGATACTTGAATGACTTTTTCAGACGCATACGCTTCTTCCCTTTCCTTCCGCATGACTTGCATGCATGTTACGTGCTTCAGTCCAGCACATGTTCGATCTTTACAATGGAGCCGTGCAGACGGCGGTCATTGTTGAAGCTGCCGTTCAGGATATAGCCGTTCGGACCGGTTCCGAAATACGCCGCCGCCGCGTCCGAATCAATGACAAATTCAATGACGGTATGATTGACATCCACAACACACCCGTCTGTCGCGTCTTTTGGCATCTTGGCGTCCGTCTTGATCAGCGGAAGCACGATGCCGGTATCGAGAGTGAAATAATAACGGCTGCCGATCCCTCCGAACTTATAGCCAAGCGCCGCCGCAAGAAATCCATCCTTATCCAGAAGAAATCCGGTTTTCGGATCCACCGTCAGGGATTCATGAATCAGTCTGTACTGATCGGAGGTCTGATCGGTGATCATCCGGTAATCCTCATAGGGCTTTCCTTCCCCGGTTCCGCAGAGCTCAAACTCCTCATACTCGAATTTCTTCTTATAATGACGCAGTTTTTCGAAATCAACCATCGGACTTCCGGCAATATACAGAAACAGAATCACAAACTGTACCATCAGGATCAGTCCGATCCAGATTTCTTTTCTGACATTCTTCAGCTGAAAGGTCTGTCTGTTCTCACGCCGCTTCATAGAGATTCAGAATATACTCCCTTCCAAAGGCCGTTGTGACCCGGTATGCGGCTTCGTCCGGGGTCACAATATCGGCACTGAACCGACGGCGGCTCTGAAATCCGGTTTTTTCCAGGACGTGCCGCATGATCACATGATCCTCTCTTACATATGCCGCAATGGCATTACACCGATGCCAATCCGCCGCTTCCCTTTTCAGAAGCTCCAGCACCTGGCTTCCGATTCCTTTTCCAGTCCATGTCCTGCGCAGGATCAGATCCACTTCCGCTTTCCCATCCTCTTCAAGGGTCAGCTCCGCCTTTCCGACGGACTGACGGTCCGCGAGAATTTCCCATGCCCGAAACGGCAGCCCGCCGTTCATCCCGCTTTGAACGGCATGAAAATACCGACGGCTGAACTCCTCATTCAGGGGTACGGGAACCCGGTTCAGACAGAAGCTCTGATCCGTCTGTTCATACAGATCATTCAGCCATTCATATCGAATCGGCACGGTCGTAAGATTTACCTGAAAATCCATGGTTCTATGGTACCAGAAAAAAAGAAATCACTGCAGAAGATCCGCGCGGTTCTGCTATGATGATGCCATAGAGTGCAAAGAGGTGTAAAAATGACAGTACTTGTGAAAGGAACCTACAGAAAATACGGATATGAATTCGCG
>CAMNFS010000075.1 GCA_946537255.1 uncultured Erysipelotrichaceae bacterium | reverse complement strand
GAAACACTTGCCAAAAACCGGGCACTGAGTGAAGCGCTGGCCGCGGCGGAAGAGGCAAACAAGGCAAAAACCGCGTTTCTTTCCAATATGAGTCATGAGATCCGGACACCCATGAACGCGATCATCGGGCTTGATACCCTGGCGCTGCGGGATGAGACGCTCTCGGATACGACCCGGGAATATCTTGAAAAGATCAGCTCCAGCGCGAAACATCTTCTTTCTCTGATCAATGACATTCTGGATATGAGCCGGATTGAATCCGGACGGCTGGTGCTGCGGAAGGAGGAATTCTCCTTCAGCGGCATGCTGGAACAGATCAATACCATGGTCATGTCGCAATGCAGCGACAAGGGTCTGACCTTTGAATGCCGGATCATTGGAAAAGTGGATGATTACTATATCGGGGATGACATGAAGCTCAAGCAGGTCCTGATCAATGTGCTTTCCAACGCGATCAAATTCACGAGCGCTCCCGGATCTGTCCGTATGACGATTGAACGCGTCAATGTCTATGAGGATCAGACCGCGCTGCGCTTTTCGATCAGAGATACCGGTATCGGTATGGATCCGGCATTTCTTCCGAAGATTTTCGAACCCTTTACTCAGGAAGAAAGCAGCCGGAACAACAAATACGGAAGCACCGGGCTTGGCATGGCGATTACGAAAAACATCGTTGAGCTGATGAACGGTACGATTACCGTGGAATCAGAGAAAGGAGTCGGCTCGGAATTCACGATCGTGATCACTCTGAAGAACTGCAGTCATCCGGTGACAGATATTGATGAGATGAGTATCCGGGATCTGAGGGTATTGGTTGTGGATGATGATCCGATTGCCCGCGAACATGCCCGCATGATTCTGGAGGATACCGGAATCCGGGCGGATACAGCGGAAAGCGGCCAGACCGCGCTTGACATGCTGGAGGTCGGTTATGCCAAGCAGGAGCCTTACAGCCTGGTGCTGCTGGACTGGAAGATGCCGGGAATGGACGGGATAGAAACCGCATCCGCTATCCGGAAGCGATGCAGCGGGGAGACGACAGTCATTATTCTTACCGCGTACAACTGGGATGAAATCATGGATCAGGCGGAAGAAGCAGGGGTTGACAGCTTCCTTGCCAAACCGCTGAGCGCGGCGGCAGTTACGGATGAATTCCTGCGGATCGCAAGAAGAAACCGACTGTCGGCTCTGAAGAAGAAAAACCGGGCGGATCTTAAGGGAAAGCATATTCTTCTGGCAGAGGATATCTTCATCAACGCGGAAATTGTCAAGGAACTGCTCCGGGTAAAGCAGGCGGAAATCGACCATGCCGAAAACGGCCGCATCGCGGCGGAGATGTTCGCAGAAAGCGCGCCGGATTATTACGCGGCGATTCTGATGGATGTGCAGATGCCGGAGATGGATGGACTTCAGGCAGCTGCGGCGATCCGGTCCATGGAGCGTCAGGACGCAAAGCGGATTCCGATTATCGCGATGACTGCCAATGCCTTTGATGAGGATGTTCAGCATTCTCTGCAGGTCGGCATGAATGCCCATCTCTCAAAACCGGTGGAACCGGATCATCTCTACCGGACTCTGGAAGAGCTGATCGGGGTCAATGAAGCAGGCGGCAGGAAATCATAAAGAAGAAAAGGCACACAAAAAAACTCTGGAAATTATCCAGGGTTTTTCAGCAGCGGACGCAGATAAGAAGACAGGGATGATTTGTTCCGGACTTCTGTTATCTCCACGCTCTGCGGCAGGATCTCATATCCCGGTAATCAACCGCACCGGAATTGCAGGCATCATTTTCTCTGCACCAGCTGCCGTCTTCCACCGTCGCGGCACAGTTTGGAAAACCGGCTCCGCCATGCAGAGAAAAAGAAGACGGGCTACGTCTTCTTTTCGTATCACTGAGTACTCGAAGTCTGATCAGCTGAGTTTTTTGAGAAGGGAAATCAGTTCCTTGCCATCCAGCATGTCTTCGGTGGTGTCCTTACCGCCGGCGGCTTCACCAAGCAGAGAACCGATCAGTGCCGTGACATCCGCATCCGATTTTCTGCTCTTCTTTTTCTCTTCGGTGCCAAGCAGTCCCTTCAGAAGTTCTTCGGAAAGCTTGTCTTCCGCTTTGGAGGAAGCGGTCTTCTTTGTGGTCTTCTTCTTTTCGTCCTTGCCATAGGATTCCGCAAGCATGGATCCAAGCCACTCAAGGCCTTTTTCCTCGGAGCTCTTAGAGGAGCTCTTTTTTCCGCCGGTCAGAAGAGAAAGCAGGGAAGAAAGATCATCATCGGTTTTCTTCGCAGTCTTTTTCTTCGGCTTGACAGCCGCGGAAAGAGAGGAAAGCAGAGCCGGAGCGATCATGGCCAGAAGCTTCTTTGTGTCCGAAGAAGAAAGTCCCGACTTCTTGGAAAGCTTGGAGATGGCGGAGCTGCTGTCAAGGCCGAGAATATGGCCGATGATTTTTTCGCCGTCTTTTTCATCCGCGTTCAGAATCTGATCGGCGAGGGAACTTTCATCCGTATGATCAGAAAGCGCCTTCAGAAGCGAATCCGCACCGTCCTTTGAAGAAGCGTTTGAGGTGAGATATCTCAGAAGAAGGGGAACTGCCAGCGGAATAATTTTCTTGAGCTGCGAAGAAGACAGGCCGGTCACCTTTGAAAGACTCTTTACAGCTTCTTCCGCAAACATGGATTCAAGCAATACTTTCAACAGATTCATAGTTAAATTCCTCCTGAATGTAATCTATGGATTTATTTTACTATCAAATCCATGCAACTTTTTAAAAATATGCAGGGGAGCCTGCGGGAAAAGAAAAGACAGAGACTGGGCTCTGTCAGATGGTCTGATTCAGTCAGAGACAAGATCACTGTAGGAAACACTGGCCTCAAACTGGAAGCTGGGATCCCCGCGGTCGGCAGTGGTCTGTTTCAGAAGCTCTTCATCCGGAGTCAGGGTAAGATCCTTCTCATGACCGTCCACTGAGAAATGAACCGGATTGTCAAAATCAATCATGTCTTCGTTGAACCAGATCTGAAAATCACCTTCCAGATTTTCGGTAGTGACGATGACACAGTTGTCCTTTACGGATACGGTTATTTTCCCTTTTGTATCATACGGCGCGCTGAGATAGTAGAAGAACTCGGTTGAGCGAAGCTCGGCGCGGGTACCAAGATCAAAGATCAGGGATTCCGGAGTCGGATTGCGGGTAAAGCCTGCCATATAATGCGGCGGAAAGCTGTCGGTTGTTTCAAGCTGCGGGGTGGTATTGGCCGGATCACTGACCCATTCAGCGTAATTGGTGATGACCTGAACGGGATCCGCAGCGTAATCCTCATAGTTATGACCCCGGTCATAGTGAATCAGTACCCGGTGTTCATAACCGTCCGGGTATTCGGACTGAAGGGAATCCAGAAGCACCCCGTATCTGGCGGTCATGGTGTTGCGGTCATAATCCGTGTCTCCGTCTCCTGCCTGCAGCATGATCGGCAGACGGTACAGGTTGTCGAGAGGAATGTTATTCGGATGTCCGCTGGACATGTTCACTGCCGCGAAGCGGTCCGGCATGCGGCAGGAAATCTGATAGACACCATCCCCTCCGGCGCTGAAGCCTTCGAGATAAACCCGGTTGGGATCGACATCCTCCTTCAGGATCATATACTGAATCAGCCGGTCATAAAGCGGATAGGATTCCGGATTGGAATGGGTATCATAGGTATCCCGTACGCCCCGGCACGCCACATAGACGCCGCAGTCGAGATTATTCCGGTAGTAACCCTGCATGTCTTCCCACTGGCTGTCATTGACATCGGGAGTATCTCCCTCTCCGCCGCCATGCAGGGCAATGTACAGCGGATAGCCGTTTTCCGGTTTTTCTCCGACCACCTCGGTGGTAAACCGCATGGTCACATCCCCGTATTTCATGGCCTGGGCTTCTATTTCTTCATGCATGGTATCGTTGCCGGCCTGGGTCTGTACGTAGTCGACCCACGCTTCACGCCGCTTTGCTTTCCATTCACTGGCTGTATCGGAACTGCCGTTTTCCACCGCCCGGGGTTCCGATGTTTCCGGCGTCACGGTTTCCGCTGTCGGTTCTGTTTCCGATTCGGCTTCCTCTTCCGCGGGTGCCGGTTTCGCTCCGCACCCGGAAAGCGTCAGAATCAGAGCAGAGGAAAGGATGGCTGAAGCACCTTTTCTCCATAGTATTTCTGTCATATCAAGAAAACCTCCTGTTTCATGTATGCTTATTGATCAAAGATCAATGCATACTGCAGTTATCATAGTGATTCCCGGAAAGAACACAATCCATATTCTTCCAAAAAAACTGACCGAACGAATCGGTCAGAGTCAGACTTTTACCGAAGGAATCCGCTGGTATTACCAGGCACGCCAGCCGCAGGTTCTGCATTCTTCATTCTCATTGTCAAATCCGTTGACAAGTTCGTTTCTGCAGCTGCGGTCTTCTGTATAAGGGCAGTATCCGCTTGCCTTCCCTGCATAGCCGCCGCTGACCTTTTCCTGTTCTTCCTGATCCAGAGTCTTCTTTTCTTCCATTTCTGTTTTCCTTTCACTGACAGTTTCTGTCAGTTCCTTCCTACTCTTTATACGAACCGGCAGTCCTTCCGCCACGCGGATCGGAGATTAAATGGATAGAAGAGTTCAGGTTTTACCTCAGAGAAATGAAAAACGTCAGTCCATATCAGACTGACGTCATTGTGATTATTTACCGTGCCATGCGCAGATACTCGTAAAGCTCGGAGTAACTGCTGGCAGGACGGCCCATATCGCGTCGGAAGAATACCAGGTTTTCCGCAAGACCAACCTTGATCTCACTGCCCTGAAATTTATAGATATCCGCTTTTCCAGGACCGGTATGGATCACTTCCACTCCGGCATCTTGGAACTGGTTATCCCGGAAGAGATCGAAGAGCGTTTCGCCTCCAGTGTCGTATCATCCAGTCTGTTTTCTTTCATGTCAAACCGATCGTTTCTTTAATCTGAAGTCTGCTGATCCAGCCAGGGGCTGTAGGAAGTAACCTTTTTCTTTTCCCCGAAATATACGATAAGCACGGTCAGCACAAGGTGAAGCAGAGTGGCAGTCAGCGTTCCCTCCACACCGAAGTTTGTATCATAAGCCAGGCTGTTTCTTGCGTTTGCGGCATCCAGCGTGAATACGGAATAGGAACTGACAATACCGCTGTTTGGAAGCCCCAGCAGAATATGCTGGGTGAAGTTCCATCCGGCATGTATGCCCATCGGCAGCCAGATACTGTCAAAATAACGGACACAGACAGAATAGAAGATTCCGACCAGGGCAAGATTCATAAAGGACATCATGGAAATACCGGGATTGCCGAGATGCAGAATGGCAAAGGCAAGGGAGTTGATCAGTACTGCCGGCCATAAGCCTTTGTATCCCTTGCGGATTCTCTGATAGACAAAGCCTCTCTGAAACAGTTCCTCGGAGGAGGACTGAATGAAGACAATGACCAGCAGATAAACCAGATACAGAATATTGACATGATCAAAGGTAATGGCAATATCCCGGTTGAGCATGGCGATGCCGGCGCAGAAGAAGTTCATCAGAAAGCCGATCAGAATACCGACAAGCGCGTAGGGAACCCTGTTGTGTCTCGGTCTGTTTCCGATCGCCCTGAGAATCGGGCGGTTGTAAGTGGTAAACCGCATGTACAGCAGCAGGACAATCCAGTCACCGATAAACGGAACATACAGATCATTCAGCGGTTCCAGGGGTGATCCCTTCATCAGCAGATTGAGCAAAGGAGGAAACACGGAGCCGACTAGACCTCCGACTACCGAGAAAAAGATCGCAAGCAGCACCGGAATGATAAAGATGTCATGCCAGGTCCATCCGGGTTTGTGTATTTTATCCAGTAATTCTTTCATACAGAAAAGCCTCCTTTTTTCTTTATGCGCTGTTTATGTAATTCCGATTTCCGCCGTATTACAAATATAAAGCAGTACGGGTCTCTGCTTCTTCGGTGTAATCATTGTTGGCATCCCGGTTGGGATCGAGCCCGTTGATCTCGGGCACAAAGGCAGAGATCACCTGAAGGATGGCTGTAATGGTAAGAACCGACTGGGTCAGGGGATAATATCCGGCAGAGACTGCGTCATCTTTCGGGGTGTCTTTCCATCCGCAGATCAGAAGCACGGGAATTCCTTTTTTCTTCAGATAATGGAAGGTGGTCTCAAAGAGCTGTCTGTCACAGTCACCGGCAAGCAGAAGCACATGACTGTCAGGGGTGAGAGCTCTGTGCATGCCATGGGAGAATTCCTGCATGTCATTGGCGGCAGAAGGAATGCACATGGTCTCCATGAGCTTGAGCTGTCCTTCGGATGCGATCGCGCGGTTCATTCCGCTGCCGATCACAAACAGTTCCTTCATTCCCTTCCCATAGCGGTGGTTCCGGCACCAGAGGTCGGTTTCCTTCATGACAGACGGAATGGCTTCGATTTCTTCCCGCAGTTCCTTTTCAAAAACGGAAAGATCCTTCAGGATGCCCTTTCGTTTTCCGGTTTCCATTGCCAGAATCATTAACAGAAGCAGAGTCGCGCTGAAGCCTTTGGTTTTCGCGTTGCTTTGTTCGTCCCCGCATTCAAGATAAAAGGTTTTATCCGCGATCCTGTCGATCAGGGAGTTTTCCGCAGCGGTAACTGCCGCGATGGGAAATTCCTTCTGTTTTGCCATGGCAAGGGCTTCCAGCACACCCCGGCTGGAACCGGTCTGTGATATTCCAAGCACGGCGGTATGAGAAGGATCCATCCAGTCCAAAGAGGGGTTGTTGTGGATGAAATCCGAAGGAGTATAAACAGAAACCGGAATATGGGTCAGGGAAGTAAAGAATGAGGAAACCGCGAGGGCGGCGTTGAAGGAGCTGCCGTGGGCTGTGATAAAAAGCGATGTAATCTCATCAAAAAAGGAACACTGGTTATGGAAGGAGATGGAAAGCAGGTGACTCAACACATCCTTTTCTTCCTTCATATAAGTCCACATAATGGATTCGTACATATCATTCCTCCGTTGTCTGTACTGCAATTATATAAGGAAAAAAAGAGCCGGGGTTACCAGCTGCTGTCAATATACTGAATGACTTTCAGAAGCTCCGCTTCATTTGGAAACACGAATCCAAGCATGTTCTGTTTTTCCTGAACACGGGCAAGCAGATCCTGTCTGGTACCTCCGTATTTCTTTGTAAAGGCGATTGCCGCATCGATGGTACTCTGCCAGTCGAGTTCCAGGCCTCCCTGTACGGCATCCAGTTCCTCATCTTCCAGTTTCCGCATGACGTTTCTCCTGTTGTTTTCCTTTATTATTACGTATATTTCAAGCTATTTCCACTGAGGGAAGAAAACGCGCCGCAGCGATCCGGGCTCCGGTATGAAACAAGGAGATATAATAAAAACAGAAAGAGGAAACAGGATATGAGTATTGTCATGAATCTGTATTATACGGGAGAAAACGGAAGCGCCAGGGCATTCGCAAAGGAAATGGAAGCCTCCGGCATCGCGGAGAGAATCCGGAAAGAGGAAGGCAATGAGAAGTATGCCTATTTCTTTCCGATGGATGATCCGGAAACGGTTCTTCTGATTGACATGTGGAAGGATCAGGCAGCGCTGGACAGCCATCACAGCTCGCCGATGATGCAGGAACTCGCACAGCTTCGGGAGAAGTATGATCTGCATATGAAAGCGGAACGGTATGTTACGGATTCCTCTGATTCCTCCGCGGATGAGAAGTTCCTGAAGAAATAGGCCTCAGCATATCTAGACGGAATACAGAAGAAAAGAATCATTCTCAATGATCATGGCGGTCAGAAGACCGCCTTTTCCGCATCCAGTGTCAATACAGATCACGCCATGATCCGGAAGGGGGACCTTCTTATAAAGAGGAAGGATCTGCGGATTGGCATTTCCTGGAAACCACATGGGCATATCGAGAGCGATATGTCCGGTGATGGTAAGCTTTCCTCTGTACTGATTCTTCAGGACGATGTGATGATCATGGAGAAGCGTATGGGTATCGTTAGTTTCTATCGGTTCCTTCCGGATGCCGGCATGGACACACTGAAACCGTTCTTCCCTGTAAAACAGCCGGCAGTGGCTCTCCAGCCAGGGAATGGTATCTTCCATATCCCAGCCATGGCTGCGGAAGCTTTCTACCGTTGCGGGTCTTCCTACCTGTTCCCATACAAATCGAAGTTCCGGAGAAAGATCTTCCTGAAGCAGATAGTCTTCATGATTGCCGCGAAGAAGAATGAAATTTTCCTGGAACCTTCTTTCCAGATTCCGGACGGTTTCAAATACCTCAAAAGAGGAAGGGCCGCGGTCAAAGAGATCTCCCAGAAAGATCAGCCTGTCATCTTCCGCTGGAGAAACAGACTCCAGAAGCCTGCACAGAAGATCACAGCAGCCATGAATATCTCCAATGACAATGGTTCTCATCAGGAGCGGTTCTCTCTGTTCTGAATATTTGTGTCAATGGAATCACGGAACACATAATATCTCTGATATACAAACTCCAGCCCGAAATTCAGAAGCATATTCAGTATTGTCACAAGATACTCATTCCATCCAAGGCCTGTGAGGGCATGTTCCAGCCAGGTGGAAAAGGGAACGAATACAACATAGAACATGGCAGTCTTGAACATGGCGGAAGGAATATCGGCAGCGGACTGGAAGGTATATTTTCTGTTCAGTGTGAAATTCCAGAGCACGGATAGCACCAGGGCAATCAGATAAGACATCCAGTACGGCAGATGGAACAGCTCATTGAAAAGGGAAAAGGCACCGAATTCAATCAGGCCTGCACTTGCGGAGATCAGAGCAAATTTAACAAAGCGTAGAAATTCTTTCATACGTCACCTCTGTTCCTATTCTACCGGCAGATCCGGTAAAACAGAAACAGGATCCCTGGCTTTCTGAATAGATTGGTGAAATAATCCGGTTAGAAAAAACTAACACAGGAAGGAAAGGATTCCATGAGTGACAGAAAGAAAAAGAATGGAAATGATTCGTCATCTGACAGGAAATACTGGCTGGCGGGAATCATCGGGGCAGTATGTTTCGGTATCGGAGACTGGCTGCTGGGCTATGTGGATCCCCGTCCGGTGAATGCGGCCTTTACAGTGATCAAAGCAGGCCATGGCATCAGCTATGCGCTATGGAAGATCAGGGCAGCGCTTGTGACAGGGGCAATCGGTATTCCGTTTCTTATGGCAGGATGTGTCCGAATGAAAGAACTGCTGAAGGAAGAAACAGGGAAGAAATGGTTCGGCTTCTGGATGTCTTTACTTCCAGCCGGATGGATGATCATTCATTTCACCGTCAGTGTATCGATCGCCGGGTATTCCTGGATGATGAAAAACGCCGATGCGGCACAGGCAGAAAGACTGGCAATGGATCTGCTTTGGATCATGAGACCATCTCAGGTAATTTCCTGGCTGCTTGCGGGGATCCCGCTGGTGATTCTGAGCGCGTATGTGCTGAGAAATAAAACTGTTCTATCTAAAAAAGCGATGTTGTATTCTCCTGTTCTCTGGATGGCCATTTTTACTATCGTGAAATTCTTTGTGCCGGCATCTCCCTTTACAAATGGAATCGACACGTTCTGCATGAATGCCGGAATGATCATCTGGTTTGCGTATCTGCTTGCGGTGGCTAATTCAATCCCGTCAATCTGATCACATGCTTGCATGATTATAATCAGGACCTTTTCGTCTGCGATTATTAGTTTGAGTTCATACTTTTTCGTATCAACCCACACATATCATTTTTATTCCATTTCCTTGTGCCTGGAGGAAAACTGTAATACATGGATTT
>CAMNFS010000074.1 GCA_946537255.1 uncultured Erysipelotrichaceae bacterium | reverse complement strand
GATACTGTCCGAGGGTTCTCCGCCATCCATCATCTGGAAAAGCTGAACCACAATGGTGTCATCACTGTGCGGTTTTTCGTCCTCCCATACCTTGATCACTTCGACCTGGGTACCGGGATAGTTCTTCGCGGACATGGTATCGCCGCTGTGATAGATGTATCTCTCGTAATCGGTTGTGCCGTCCTCGGAGATGGTGAATTCATAGTCAAAGTCCGCAAGCATGAATCCGCTCGGTGCTTCGATTTCCTTCAGATAGTATTTCTCATTGGCGTTCAGCGCCCAGCCTTCTCTGGCCTGGTCGCCCTTGACCGTAATCATTCCGTTTTCGCCGGTTGTAAAGGTGACTTCCTCACCCCGGTTGTTTTTCACCGGCTTACCGTCCTTGTCATACAGCGCAAAGACCGCTCCGGAAAGACGCTTCGTCATATTGCCGGCCTCATATTTCATGAGGTTGATCTCATAGATATCGGCCGCGCCGCCGCCGCTGTTATGACGCTCGGCGGTCTTGTTGATCTCATCATGGTAGGTGTACATGTCAGCCCGGTTGGAAAAGCTGACCTTGACGGTCTCACCGGCGCTGCCGATATCCTTGAACGTAATCCTTGCCCGGTAGGTAATGACTACTTTCGTCGCATCCGGAATGGTGAATGTCGCGGTATTCCCGTTGAAATCCCAGGACACTCCCTCGGCAGGATCAGCCTGAATGCTTCCATAATCAATACTCATATTGGTGAAGGAATCCGTCACTTCAATCGGATCCCCGCCGTTCATGGTCTGAGCGCCCGGGTTCAGAGTCAGCCGGAAATCCGCGTAGATATCCTCATCCGTCTTCCTGAGGTCATCGTCGCTGGTGAGAATTTCCTTGGTAATGCCGGCGTAGGAATAGGTCACTTCCGCCCCGGCGGTTTCATTGTTCCAGGAAACGGTATTGTTCATGTGGAACGTATGATCATCCGCGGCGGCTGCCTGACCGGTGATCTTCTGCAGGGCACTGGCGTCCCGGACGGTCAGATAATAGACCAGCTTGTAGGTATTGTAGTAATTCTCTCCGTTCATCGGCAGGGAGTCCGGTGTCACCTGGAAAACCATTCCGTCTCCGGTTTCCACATAGTTCACTCTGGCTGCGCCCTGATTGCCCTGATAGTACTGATCGCCGCCATACAGATAGAAGGCATCACTGTCCCCGTTGTATGGAATCAGAAGATCGGTCGGGAAGCTGTCGGTAATCTGGAAGGAGCTTTCCGTCAAACCTCTCAGATGGATTTCATACCGGTAGTACGGAAGCTTTACGCCATCCGCGTCACGCAGTCCCTTGTACGCGGCGCTCTTTTCAATCTGCGCGCCGGAAATCTTCGCAATCGCGCTGGCGGTTTCCACACTGCTTCCGGTGTCAAGGGATACATCATTCTGATGGTCCACTTTCCAGGTTTCTGTCTTGGCTTCTTCCAGCCATTCCTCATTGATTTCCGTTTCCACCGTAAGAGTGATCATTCTCTCTTTTCCGGTTCCGATGAGACCTGCCGCTGTCTTTGCGGCGTCCTTATAGAAGGTAATGACAATGTTCTCTGCGTTTTCTGCAATGGAATAGCTTTCCCCATCCGCCAGTCCGCTGATATTTGTCACGGTCCCGGTCTCAACAGCCCAGCCCGAATTGAGCCACTTTTTCGGAAAGGTGTCCGTCACAACCGCTTTGGATAATCCGTCTTTCGGAACGTTGAAGGAAACATTCCAGGTGACTTTCTTATCCGGAAGATTCACTTCACTGACATTCTTGTAGATCTTTACTTCTCCGCCGACCGGAGCGACGCTTCCGCCGCCGGAACTCTTCTTTCCGTTGTCGGTTTCAATATCGTTGCCGACGGTGACCTGGGCAGTCTGCCCGGTGGTATCGACCTCGGTCTGATAGACAATCTCATACTCATACGCCTTGCCCGCGTCAGTTTCCGGAATCGTGTAGCTCCATGAAGCATCCTTGTCAGGATCGACACTGATCGAACTCCAGGTCACTTCATCCGTACGGACGGGATTTCCGGCTGCGTCCTTCACCATGACCGTAAGTCCCTCGCCGGAGAACTTCATGATCTGCCGGGATTTTTCCTGAATCGTATCCGTCAGCTTCACGCCGGCCATGGATACCTTCGGGTCGGGATTGGCACGAACCGTCCAGGTCAGGGTTTTCCCGTCTTCGCCGATCGAGGCGTTTCCCTTGGAGATTTCCGGGGTGTATTCAATCGTTGTATGAACTTCCCGTTCAGAAGGCGTCGGATGATCCTGGTTACTGACCGAAACCTTGTTATTTCCGATCGTCACATAGGCGCCCTTGGCATCCTTTACAAGATTCTCGGGATGAACAGCGGCGGAGTACCTGAAGGTAATGACTTCCCCGTTGGCCATATCGGGAATGGTATATTCAAAGGAATTCCCGCTCACCCCGCCGGTCATTGAAACCGGCTTGCCGGTGCTGGAAGTCGCTGTTACATCATTGTTCAGTGTGATGACATTACTGTCGGCCGTAATCGTATCCTTTACGATGACATTTCTGCTGTGGCCGGTGGACTTTACGGAAACCGTATAGTTCACCACATTGTTCTTTCTGTCGAAGGAAGCGGATTTCTGCGCTTCCACGCTGTTTTCCGTACTGATATCGAATTCCTTTGTGATTTCATCCGAGAAATGAACCTTATTCCGGGTAAACGTCGCGTCAAAGGAAATGCTGAACCGGGCGTTATTGGAGGCGAGCAGCCGGTCGTAATTGGGATCACTGCTGTTGAAGCTGAATGTCAGCTTTCCATCATGAATATGATATTCATTGCCCCTGACCTCATAGGTCGTCTGTCCTTCCGTGACCTTGATCACAATCGTACCGTCATGATCCGCCGCTTCGAGACCTTCCGGCAGATCATAGGTCATTGTTTCCGTCGGGAACTGGTGGGAAGGGGTTTCCTTGAAGGCAAGCACCGCGGAATAGTATTCTCCTTCCGCTACCTCATAGGCACCGGATTCTGTTTTGGAGGTCAGCACATCCGCGCTGGAAAGGAAGTTTTTAAGATCCGTATCCGTTCCGGTGACCGGAGCCTCATCCGTTACCTCAATGATGTACCGGTCTCCGTTGGTCATATAGACGGTCAGGGTTTCCGCCGTATCAAACGGCTGAAGGCTTTCAATCACAAAGTCCCCTTCCATTGGTGTAATGGAAAGAAGCGCGTCATTGGTAAATTCCGCATGGTCTGCCTTTGCGGCATCCGCGTCGATGTGCAGCTCTTTGAAAAGATCGGAAAGCAGGATCGATGAATTACCGTTCATGGACCAGGCATAACCGTCATAGGTATAGTCAACGGTATACTTGACGCCAAAGTAGGAGAAGGTATCCGCGGTAAAGCTGATCTCTTCAATATCACCCTTATGGTCTGTCCTTACTTCCTCTTCCGATACATCCGCGGTTTCATTGTCATGAACATGGACCACCTCCGCGGAGCTGATCTCCCCGTTTGCCTCATCCGGCCGGATCGCTTCCTTGAAGCTCATCGTAACGGAAACGCTGTCATTCGGTTCAATCCGCTTCTCATCTGCCGTGAAATAGATATCATACAGCACAAACTCCGGCACCTTGTCCGGATCATAGTCCGTATCCGCAAGTACTGCCGAAACTGCCGCGTTGTATTCGCTGCTGCCTGGTGAGAGATAATCCGCGTGGATCTTCGCCCCTTTGGGAAGACCGGCAGATTCTCCGGCATCCGCCGTAATTCTTACCCGGCTGTCTTCATATTCAAAGTGGGTTTCCTTTTCTTCAACGTTTTTTGTGTAGGGAAAGGTCACATAAACAGTTTCTTCTCCTGGAAAGGTTTTCCCATAGCTGAAGGTGTAGCCTTCCGAGGTAAAGGACTGACTGCCGATGGAGGTTACTGTCTTCTCCCCGATCGAGGCAAAGCCCTCCCAGGTATATCCCTCAATCTCTCTGGCAAGATCTTCGACTGGTATCTCTTCCTGATTCAGATCGAGTGGTTCGCTTTCTTCCAAGCCATCCGCATCACACGCAAAAACACCGACGACCTGCCATTCGCCCTGTGCTTCTCCCTGTTCGTCATCAGAAAGCTCGCCATTATTTTCTTCTTCCATAACGACGGTTTCCTCATTCAAAGAGGGATCGGTTTCTTCCGTCTTTTCCTCAGGCGTCTCTTCCACTTCTTCCGATACCGGGGGATTTTCCTCCCCGGTTTCCTCAGGCAGTTCTTCTGTCTGCTCCGGAAGCTCTTCCACGCCCTCTTCCGACACCTCATTTTCTGTTTCCAGAGGTGTTTCTTCCAACTCTGTCTCACTTACTTCCGCAGTCGACGGAACTTCGTCGTCCTTTTCCGCGAAAAGAACCATATCCGAATTCAGGGACATGGCCACAGCCAGAAGAACGGCGGTGATTTTTCTGAATAATCTGCCTGTCATACAGTTACCTCCCAAGCGGCCTTTTCACTGCGTTTTCTTCTTCCGTAAGCGCTTACATTGCATGTCGGATGAACACACCGATCTGCTTTCTGAGAATGAAAAAACGCATCCATATCAGGTATCTGATTTTATTTTAGATTGAATTCCCGTGCTTTTCTACAAATATTCCCTTTTTTTCCAGATGCACAAAATGAACGTACCTTATACTGTTTCCGGTCTGTCTTCGCCCGTACCCCGAAGGCAAAAGGCCGGCCGTCTGTATCCAGGCCAGCCATGCCCTGCAGTTCATTGAAGCGGGATGATGCAGAAGAAAGAGATCCAGATAGTCGAGATTCAGTCCTGCCGGCTGCGGTAAAATAAGAAAAAATGATTCCTTTGTGAGAAAATGTTTATGATAGGATGGATCATTGATCCGGAAAGGTTGGTTTATGCTTGATTCCATAAAAAAATGGCTCGGCCTTGGGGACGACAGGAACTACATCGAGGAGTACCTGTTCCGCTCCAACATGCGGGCAGTGGTATATATGTCAGTCATCGTCATCCTGCTGGAAATCTGGATGATTGCGCGGCTGACCCGGATTGTCATCATCTCCTGGCCAAGAAGCTTTGAGTGGCTGTTCAGTCACTACCGCAATTATGTGATTCTTTTATCCGCAGCGGTTGTCGCATTAATCTACGCGATCCGCTTTCTGCGCGGGAAAACCGCGAACCGGATGCTTGGGAAAGGAATTCTCTGGCTGTTTTCCTTCATATGCATCGTGTTTGGAATACAGACAGGTGTCGCCTCCTACGCGGGCGGCGAGCAGGTGCTTTCCTTCATTACCATGGTGGTATTTGTCTTCTGCATTCTCTATTGGCGGCCGCTGCAGTCCTTCCTCTTTTCATCCCTGACCTTTACGGCGTTCTATTTCATGATCGATGCCGTAAAGCCGGCAACCGAGGCAACCCAGATCAACCTCCTGACGCTGTGGATCTCAACCTTCATGATTGCGATGTCCGCCTATCACCAGAAGGTTTCCGAGGCGGAAAAGGCCGAAGGCATTGAAGCGAGCAACCGGCATCTTGCCGAGATCAACGACCAGGATGATCTGACCTCCCTTCCGAATGTCAAATGGTTCCGGCGTACCTGTACGGCCATGATGCTGTCAAGCGCCGTGGACCGCAACAGCCGCATCTTCCTGTTCTTCGATGTCGAGCGGTTCAAGGCCTGCAATGAAAAGTACGGATACAAAAGAGGAGATGAGCTGCTTCAGCAGATTGCCGGGATTCTGAAGGATGTCTTCTCGGATGACCCGATCGCCCGTGTTTCGGATGACCATTTCGTAGCCTTCGCGGCGGAGGAAACCGCCCCGGGCAAGGTATATGAGGCAAGAGAGCGGGTGGCGGCCCTGGATCCGCTGGTACGGCTCGATCTTAAGACCGGCGGATGTATCCCTGCCATGTCCGGCAACGATGTCGGGCTGGCCATCAGCCGGGCAAGAACCGCCTGTTCGATTCTGAAGCGGCAGTACATCCGCTTCTATCAGGAATATGACAGTGAGCTCGAGGCCAGACTGAAGCGGCGTGAGCATATCATAAACACCATTGACACCGCCGTGAAAAACGGCTGGATCAAGGTGTTCTACCAGCCGGTTGTAAAGTGCGCCGGCGGGAATGGAGAACTGGTCGGGCTGGAGGCTCTGGCAAGATGGGATGATCCGGAATACGGACTCCTGCCGCCGTATCAGTTCATTGAAACCCTGGAGGAATACCGGGAAATCCACAAGCTGGATCAGTGCATTATCGAACAGGTCTGCCAGCATCTGAGAGAGGATATCGATCAGGGAAGAAAGGTGGTTCCGGTATCCCTGAATTTCTCCCGTCATGACTTTGATCTCTATGACGTACCGAAGTTTCTGCATTCCATGACGGAAAAGTACAGCCTGCCCGGAAGTCTGCTGGATGTGGAAATCACGGAGAGCGCATTAACCGATCATCTCAAGGAACTGCAGATCAACATGGCGCATCTGCGTCAGGATCACTTCAGCATGTGGCTCGATGACTTCGGCAGCGGCTACTCCTCCCTCAACGTGCTGAAGGACTTCTCCTTCGATGTGCTGAAGATCGACATGATGTTTCTCAGAAACTTCAATGAGAAAAGTGTTCCGATTGTCACCATGATTGTTTCTCTTGCCAAGCAGCTGAACATGGTCACGCTCTGCGAAGGTGTGGAAACAGAAGATCAGTTCCGCTTCCTTCAGAGCATCGGCTGTGACAAGGCGCAGGGCTTCTATTTCTCAAAGCCTCTGCCAAGAGAGGAAATCCTGAAAAAATACCTTGCATGAAGAAAACGCCCGCAGAACCTGAACATTTTCTGCAGGTGTTTTTCTTTTACCAGGAAAAGGAAAGCTCTTTCCCGTTACGGGGCGGGTTTTCCGTCAGTTCCTTCATCCACGGCCCATAGTTATGATTCCAGAGCGCCTGAATCATTCCTTCATAATACGGGCTGTTCTTCAGCGCTTCCGCGTGATTTACCAGCGTGCCTTCCTCCGCATATTCAAAGAATTCCATGGCCAAAGAAAGAATACCGGCTCTTTCCTTTTCGGGGACATTCTCCTGAGCCAGAATACCGGCAAAGACCTCTTCCCGCTGTTTTCTTTCGTTCTGATCCATCGCCGCAATTGCCTCATACAGCCCTTCTTCCCCATAGGTTCTCAGATCCAGCGGTTCGGTATGATAGTTCACACCCGTTTCATCGAGATCCAGAATCCCGATTTCATGACGACCGGTCAGCGGGGTTCCGCTGACGATTTCGTGAAGGCTGCCGCTTTCCGCAGTCATGAAAGAATGAAGATGGCCGCTGAGACAGAGCCTTACCCCGTATTGTTTCAGCATTCCGACAAGCCCTTCATTGGTAATGCGCCAGACCTGACCGGGATCCTGCTTTGCCGCAAGCACCGTATGATGGGAAAGAAACAGCACCGGAATCCGTTCTCTCCGTGACTGTTCCAGCTGCCCTTTCAGCCAACGCATCGTCTCATCGGAAAATGTGCCGGAGGCGCCTTGATCAAACGAGCTGTCATCCATGGCAAGCAGCCGCACGCCCTTGATCGTTACCGCATAGCTAAGGGAGGAAGGATCCTCTGTCTCTTTTTCCATCAGGGGGCCGTAAATGTTTCGATACTGATTCACGGTACACAGGTTGAAATCATGATTGCCGGTGGTCATGACCACCGGTATGCCTTCCTTTTTTACTTTCTCAAGAAGTTCCCGCAGCGCTGTCATGTCGGCTTTCTTTCCCGAGTTGGTATGATCCCCGGTCAGAATCAGAACATCCGGTTTTCTGGCAATGACCTCCTGCGTCAGTGCCTCGCTCAGTTTCTGACTGTACGCCATGGCTGCGACAACCGCGGTGGATACGTCCGGGTCCGCAGTAAAATGCAGATCGGAAACGATCAGGGCATGAAGCTTTACCCCTTCTTCCGGAAGGGCTCTGGCGCATCCATTCAGAAACAGAGACAGTACCATGACTGCCGCAAGAAACCGGTTCATGACTTCATCGTATCATGGACCCGGACGCATTCACTCCCCGCGTGCTTCACCAAAAAAGAGCCTGTCATCCTGTGGAATGGAAAATAACAGGAATACAAGGCTCTGAGTGTCACAGAAACAGCTGTGAATTGGAGTTATTGCGCTTTCTGATACGCCGCAATGCGTTTTGCGACGTTGTCTTTGATGTTGTTGTAGAAGTAGGTATAGTCGTTTCCGTGTCTTCCATCCGGTCCGAAGAACTGCGCGGCGACCCTGGCAACATCCTCCGCCATCGCCTCCGCTCGAGCATGTGTCACGACGGTACCGCGGGCAAGGTTGATCTGCGCGTCGGCGCCGGCATCCCCGATGACAGGCTCACCGGTTTTTTCATCCACGATGATGGAGCCAAGATTCATGCTCGCCGGAGCATAGGTTTCATCCAGTTTCCAGTTGAGGGGGTTGATACTGCGGGTATGGGGCAGTATGACGACGGATTTCGCGTTGGCTTCGACATTTCCGGGACCCTCGGTATTCCAGGCGATGATGACGCCCGTGTCGGTTTCACCGGCCGCAAACTTCAGATGCGGATTCGCCGCGAGGTACTCCGTGGTCACAGAGTATCCGATGGCATAGGCCGCGACCATTCGTTCATAGTACTCCGGATGATCCTTGAAATACGTTCTCAGAAGCAGAAGAACCATGGCCGAGCCCTGGCTGTGGCCGGCAATGATGAACGGGCGGCCGTTGTTGCATTTTTCAAAATAATAATCAAGCGCGGCGGTCAAATCCTCGTATGGAAGACCAAGAAGCGCCTGGTCAAAGTTCCCGGTCTTTTTAATTACTTCCCCCGCGTACCGCAGACCGCACTGGCGGTAAAATGGCGCAAACACATTGGTGACATCCGCGTACGCGGTCGCGTGATCCCTGAATTCAAGCTTCATGCCCTCCCGCATCTCGACGTTATCCAGCGTCGCGTAATCGGAAGCGCCTTCTTCAAAGCTGGACATGATGTAATCCGTGGCGAAGATGTAGAATGTGTCAACATTCCTGGTAATCTCCGGAAGACTGAACCAGCTGGTCTTCTTTGAGTAGTCAATGGCATTCATGGTTATGTTCCTCCCTGGTTTCCCGCTCTCTTCTGCATGCATGTACTGTCAGGCGCGTCGAGCGGTTGATTTGATGAATGGTAAACTGTCCTGACAGAGGGAATGCGTCGCAGTTTTATTGTACATGAATTCTTCCCATCATGAAGTACCCCGGCAGTAAAAGCGCGGATGGATCCAAAAGCAGGAGGAAGCCGGAAGAACCGCGTCAGCTGACCTTCCGTTCCTTAAAGAATGGTCTCTCCGGTTTCAGGCAGGTTCAGCCAGCCGAAATATTATCTTCAAAAAAAGATTATCTTCAATTTCTATCGGATAATCTTTATTCATCAGTGTTTCAGCTGCGGTTTTTGAAGATAATGTTTTCAGTCAATACAGCAGTACTTCATCAGGTCTTCTTCTTTGCCTTTCCACTTTTTATTTTTTGGTAATGATGATGGGATCTCATCTTGAACGCTTTCCAAAGCTTTCCTAATTGTTTCGTTGTCAGCGTATGAATATACTGAGGTCGTTGACAGGTCGGCGTGTCCAAGAAAATCTTTAATATACGAGATCGGGATCGCATTTTTATACATCGACATTGCAACAGAATGCCTGAACATATGCGCGTGTAGGTTCAAAGGAAAAGATTCATCTTTTTCATGCGCTATTTTCGCATACCGCTTCAGAAACGCATCAACTGTTCCTGAAGACATCTTCGTCTTTTTTGAATTGTGACTTGTATAAAACAGATACTCATCACTTTGAGAATCGGAATGAAAAGCAGAAATATAAGCGTTAAGATGTCTAA
>CAMNFS010000073.1 GCA_946537255.1 uncultured Erysipelotrichaceae bacterium | reverse complement strand
CTAAAGTGTCTGAAACAGAAAAAACAGATCTGAACCCCATGGGGATCAGACCTGTCTCACAAATAGTTTTCAGTCGAAGATATGGAACTTTTCCTTCGGAGAATAGCTTGTATGAAGCAGTTCTTCCGCAAGTTCACTTCCCGGTTTTTCAAGGAAATCCCTGTACAGCTGCTGAATCTGGGGATTATCAGAACTGATCCGCAGCTCACATGCCGCATCCTCATCATACAGTGCCTTCATTCGGAGTTCCTTGTATCCGTAGCCAAGCTTGCCGTTTTTGATCTTTGATGGAACAATGGACTGTCCGCCACCGTTGATACAGCCGCCCGGGCAACCCATGACTTCGATGAACGTATACTTGGAGGTTCCTGCCTTCACTTCTTCCAGCAGCGGTTTGGCTGCTGTCATGGAGGAAGTAATCGCAATCCAGATCTTGTTTCCGGCAAGTTCCACTTCCGCTTCCTTGACTCCATCCATACCGCGGCAGGCCATGAAGTCTACCTGTTCCAGCTTCTTTCCGTCAAGCTGCTGTTTGACGGTACGGAGCGCTGCTTCCATGACACCGCCGGTGGTGCCGAAGATAACGGCCGCGCCGGTGTAGTCACCGAGCAGATCACTGTCAAACTCCTCATCCGGAAGATCATTGAACTGAATTCCGTAAAGACGGATCAGTCTGCCGAGTTCCCGGGTTGTAAGAACCGCATCCACATCGACGTATTCAGCCGTCTTGTTTTCAGGACGCTGGATTTCTGATTTCTTTGCAATGCACGGCATGATCGAAACCACATAGATATCCTTGGGATCTACATTATGCTTCTTTGCCCAGTAAGTCTTTACAATCGCGCCGAACATCATGTGCGGGCTCTTGGAAGTGGACAGATGCGGCAGAAGCTCCGGATACTGATATTCAATATACCGGATCCATCCCGGTGAGCAGCTGGTGAACATCGGGAGCGTTCCGCCATTCTGAATTCTGTCGAGCAGTTCATTGCCCTCTTCCATGATGGTAAGGTCAGCACCGAAGTTGGTGTCATAGACACGGTCGAAGCCGCAGCGGTGAAGCGCCGCAACCATCTTTCCGGTCACTCTGGTTCCGATCGGATTTCCGAATTCCTCACCAAGTGATGCCCGAACAGCCGGAGCGGTCTGTACAACCACAACCTTGTCCGGATTATTGAGTGCAGCTACAACATCCTGAATGTTTTCTTTTTCCGTAAGTGCTCCGACCGGACAGTTGATGACACACTGGCCGCACTGCATGCAGTTGACATCCTGGAAGCTCTTGTTGTAGACCGGCGCAACAATGGTTTTAAAGCCGCGGTTTTCAAGACCAAGGATTCCAAGTCCCTGTACCTTGCGGCAGGTCTCGACACAGCGTTCGCAGAGAACACACTTGGAGGTATCGCGGACAATTCCATAGCTGAAGTCGTCATACTGAGGTTCCGTATGCTCGCCTTCAAACTTATTGTCCCGGATGCCGAGTTCTTCACAGAGTGTCTGAAGCTCACAGTTCTGGCTGCGCTTGCAGGAGAGACAGTTCTTGTTGTGATTGGACATGATCAGAGAAACAGTATTTCTGCGTCCCCTTAATGCTCTTTCACTGTTTGTGAATACTTCCATTCCTTCACTGACCGGTGTGGTGCATGCGCTCAGAAGTGTACGTCCGTTTTTCACTTCAACCAGACACACGCGGCAGTTGCCGGAACGGTTGATATCTTTGAGATAGCACAGCGTCGGAATATTGATTCCGGCGGAACGGGCTGCGTCCAGGATGGTCATTCCGGATTCTGCAGTCACATTGACATTATTGATACGAAGATGTACAGCAGTCATCGTCATTTCCCTCCTTTTCCATTAACGACGCACAACCGCGCCGAAGCGGCATGCGTTCAGACAGCTTCCGCACTTGATGCACTTGTCCGGATCGATCTTGAATACTTCTTTGCCGGCAACACCGCTGATGGCGCCGACCGGGCAGCCTCTCGAGCAGAGCGAGCACTTACGGCACTTATCCGGATCAATGGAGTAGGTAAGAAGATCCTTACAGACGCCCGCAGGGCATCTCTTCTCAAGAATGTGTGCTTCATATTCGGAGCGGAAGTGAGACAGTGTGGAAAGGATCGGGTTCGGAGCCGTCTGGCCGAGTCCGCAGAGCGCAGTATCCTTGATGTCCTTGCAGAGCTGTTCCATTTCATCGAGCATCTCCATGGTTCCCTCACCCTTGGTAATCTTGGTGAGCATTTCCAGAAGACGTTTGGTACCGACACGGCATGGGGTGCACTTTCCGCAGGATTCTTCCACAATGAATTCCATGTAGAACTTGGCAACGTCAACCATGCAGTTATCCTCATCAAGGACGATCATACCGCCGGATCCCATCATGGAACCTGCCTTAATCAGGTTGTCATAGTCAATCGGAGTATCGAGTTCTTTTTCTGTGAGACATCCGCCGCTCGGTCCGCCGGTCTGAACTGCCTTGAACGCTTTGCCGTTCGGGCAGCCGCCGCCGATTTCATAAATGATTTCACGAAGTGTGGTTCCCATCGGAATCTCAACAAGACCGGTATTGCGGATCTTTCCGCCAAGCGCGAACACCTTGGTTCCCTTGGATTTTTCCGTACCCATGGCAGAATACCAGGCCGCACCGTTATTGATGATCTGAGCGACGTTGGCAAGGGTTTCAACATTGTTGATGCTGGTAGGCTTGCCCCATACACCCTTGACTGCCGGGAAAGGCGGCTTGGGTCTCGGCATGCCTCTCTGGCCTTCGATGGAAGCGATCAGAGCAGTTTCCTCGCCGCAGACAAACGCACCTGCGCCAAGACGGATTTCAATATCGAAATCAAAACCGGTACCGAAAATATTCTTGCCAAGGAGTCCGAGTTCCTGGGCCTGACGGATCGCAATCTTGAGACGGTGAACGGCAATCGGATACTCCGCCCGGATATAGATATATCCAAGATGGGCACCGACGGCATAAGCCATGATTGCCATGCCTTCGAGCACTGCATGGGGATCCCCTTCGAGAATAGAACGATCCATGAACGCGCCCGGATCTCCTTCATCCGCGTTGCAGATGACATATTTCTCATCCCCTGGCTGATCCTTCTCAAACTGCCACTTCACGCCTGCAGGAAAACCGGCTCCGCCGCGTCCTCTGAGACCGGAAGCCTTCATTTCATCGATGACTTCCTGAGGAGTCATGGAAGTGAGTGCCTTGGCAAGGGCCTGATATCCGTCAACAGCGATATATTCGTTGATATCCTCAGGACCGATCTTACCGCAGTTGCGAAGCGCGATACGCTTCTGCTTCTCATAGAACTTGATCCTGTCGATATCAAGAATCTTCTCATGGGTTTCCGGATCCTCATCCGACATCTGCATGTCTTCAATGACCCGTCCGTTTACGACATGTTCCTCAACAATGCGTTCCGCGTCCTCGGGCTTTACATGGCAGTAGTAAACTCTGTCCGGATAAATCGCAACGATCGGTCCCTTCTGACAAAGACCGAAGCATCCGGTCTTGACCAGATTGATTTCCGACGCAATCCCGCGTTTCACAAGTTCTGCCTTGAGGTTTTCAATAATCTTTTCGGAACTGGAAGCACTGCATCCGGTACCTCCGCAGGTAAGAATATCCATGCGGATCGGCGAATCCGCCGCTTTTTCTCCGCTCTCACGCAGAGAAACACGTCCGCGGGACTGATCGCGGAGTTCATTTAACTCTGTTATGCTTTTCATATTCTCCTATACCCTCACGCCATTTTCTCAGCGGCCTTGATCCGGTTGATCTCGCTGACCACTGTTTCCTTGGTGCAGTTTCCGAATACCTTGCCGTCAATAATGCATACCGGCGCAAGACCGCACGCACCCAGGCACCGTGTTGCGTCCAGTGAGAAAACACCGTCTTCACTGGTCCGGTTGATCTCGGCGCCGGTCAGGCTTACCGTCTCATCAATCAGCGCCTGCGCACCCTTTACATAGCACGCGGTACCAAGACAGATATTGATGACATGCTTGCCTTTGGGACTGGTCGTAAACTGAGCATAGAAACATACGACTCCATATACATCCGCAACACTTGTTCCGGTTGCTTCGGCGATTTTCTCCATCGCCTCAAATGGAACATACCCTAATGAATCCTGCACATCGTGCAGCATGACGATCACCGGACCGGGTTCTTCCCGGTGACGTTCGACAATCGCATCGATTGTCCTCAGAGAATCTAGATTCAGTCTCTCCATCACTGCTCCTCCTTCTTCTTCTCTGTTAATAACCAACTGAACATCCTGTCAGACAAAACGGAAATCAGGATAATGACCAGCGTCCATGCAAGAATGCCGGTTGTATCAAGATTCAGTCTGGCAAAGTTCATCTGCCTGCCGATTCCGGTTCTGACCTGACCCAGTATTTCCGCCATGATTCCTACCTTTAGTCCCAGACCTGCAGCTGTTCTCCCGGTCTGCAGAATCTCAATCAATAGGACAGGCAGAATCCTGCTTCTAAGACGCATGAGAAATGTCTCCGGATACAGAAGATCCACATCCCGAAGAGCAGGATCCTCTGATGAGAGACAGTTGATAAACGCGTTGTAGAACACAGGAAACAGAATCATGAAGCTCACCGCGCTGACAGCCCCTTCCGATCCCAGCCAGATCAGGGCCAGAATCATATAGCTGATATTCGGTATGGTGCGGGTGATGATCTGAATCGGCGCAAACAGACTGCGAAAGGTTTCATAACGCTCAGCCAGAACCGCGATGACCATGGCCAGAACAAGAGACAGAATAAATCCGCGGGTTACCCGCAGAATCGTACTCCCTACTGCCTGATAAAACATCGGCTGGGCAAACAATGAAGCAAAACAGCGAAGTGTCTCGAGCGGAAACGGAATCAGAATGTCATTTCCGACTGAAACCGCTGCCATCTGCCATAAAACAAGCAGAATCAATATACTGAGCACATGTCCTTTTTTCATCTGTTCCTCCGTATTATACACTTTTGCGTCCAAGTTGTTATTGAAATCACGGATTTTCAAATAGAAAATGGGCAGATTCCTGCCCTTTTCCATTCTGATTCTGATGATCTCAGATTACTGAATCACTGCACCGCTGATATCTTCAATACCGAACAGCTTGGCAAAATCCTTCAGCTGATCCATATGATCCTTTGCGGACACAATATTGATATTCATCTTTTTCCAGGTCTTTGCGGCAACCTGAGTGCTCGGGATACCGAACTGTTCCGCGCCGCCGGCTGCCTCAATCCGCTTGACAAGATCTTCTTCCGAAAGGCCATTGAGTTCCGTGGAAGCAGCGCTGAGTCCCGCCATCAGACTGTCATAGATTGCCTTGTTCTCTTCATATTTATCCTTGCGGACAAAAAGAGCTGCCTGAGGGAATCCGCCCTCGCCGTAAAGCTGCTGAATGTCGGAAATCACTTTGAGATCCAGACCGTTTTCCTTTGCCTTGCCGATCGTGGCAGTGACATTCGGTTCTGCGAGCATCGCAACAGTGGTTTCCTTCGCAAGCAGAGCCGCGCTTGCCTCAGCCGTGCTGTTGTACCAGGTAATCGCATCTGTGGGAAGCTTATCGCCGAACACCTTGTTGAAAACCATACCGGTAACGGACTGTTCGCCGAAGGAAGCGACTTTTGTCCATGTGGAAGGATCGTCCGAGGTATCTGCTGTTCCTACCATGTAGAGGTTGCCCCATGTCACAACTCCCAGCATACGGTAGCTGGTCTTGTCCGCGGAGGCAAGCTTCAGTCCGAGGTTGCTCGGGGCAATGATCACATCATACTCCGGAGTCGGATTGACGAACGCGGCCTGAAGTGCATCTGCGCCATCCACAAATGTCACATTCTTACTTCCGGATTCCACAACCGGCAGAAGGGACATGGCCGGTGCACCATTGGGAGCCAGGATCTTAATGTCAGCTGCCGCATTCAGGGTATCAATGATCTGCTGGGCGTCTTTTGCGGCCTCCTGTACTACGGCTTCCGCCTGCTGCGCAACCGCCTCAGCCTCTTTCTGTGCCTCGGCAACCGCGGCCGGATCCAGACTTGCGGCCGGTGCCGGGGTGCCGGCACTGGTGCTGCTTCCGCAGCCTGCCAGAAGCAGTAAACCTGCCAGCATAATACTCAATCGTTTCTTCATTTCTTTCCTCTCCTTTTTTACTGTTTGGAATACGCGGCCTTGACGGAAACACCCTCAAGCCTGCCAAGCTTTCCGGTCAGCGCAGAGATCGTTTCTGTCGGGGCATCCACCGCCACACTGATCAGAGAAATGTTCCTGGCTCTGTAAGGAATTCCCATACGGCCGATAATCCAGGGACCGAATTCATGCAGAATCCGGTTCAGTTCATCCGTCTGATCCAGATTTTCAACGATGATCGCAATAACAGCAATTCTGTTTTCTTCCATATCCTTTCACCTCCATGAAATAAAAAACCGATCCCTGTCATCTGACAGAGATCAAACACAGAAAATGGAAAACTGTGATCGTCTTCGTATCGCTCCGAATATTCATTGCGGTCGGATGACTCAATCATAGTAACAGATTTTTAGAAATAGTCAAAAAATCAATATCAGGATCCGTGCTCCTGTTCTGTTTCATTTTCTGCTGAAACTTCCTGCTCACACGCGAAAACGAGAAACAGATACGGCATCAGAACCAATGTTTCAAAAGAAACCGTCAGTACCGCCAGTGTACCGGCTATGGAAAGAATGGTGATCAGGGATCTCTTACGGATGAAAACGGATTGGTTTTCCAGATGATGGACCGCGTGAAAAAAGGAAGTGAAATAAACTGCCATTGTGGATAACAGACCGAACACGCCGGTGTTGATCAGTACCGTAAGATATTCACTGTGGGCATTGGCATACATCCATCCCGGTGAAAGCTTATCAATATAATCCACATAATCCCAGTTGCTGAAATACCAGGTAAAATAGCAGTCCGGACCGGCTCCGATCAGCTTGCGGAAAAAAGGAAACTCCAGAAAGACTCTTCTGGAAAACCGCCAGAGCGCGCCTCGCTTGTTTCCCCAGCGGTCCGGAAGATACGGAATCCCTGTCATCTGAACGCACAGCAGCGCCACAACCGCCAAACCAAGAATCCCTCCAAGCAGATTTCCGGCAGTGTTCAAAGAGAGAATCCCAGGCTTATCGTCTGTTCTTTTTTTCAGAAACAGAATCAGGAAAATGGAGGCAGCAGCCAGAAAGAGACCGATATGATTTCTGGCAAAAAAACCGATGCAGTTATCTTCATAGACCGTAAATCTCCGGTACAGATCAGGGCTCAGGATCCAGAGCAGATTCATGATCCAGGCAAGCAGACTGAACTCTGCCAGAAGAACGAAAAAACGCACCAGCAGCTGACGAAAGCAGAGACCAAGAAGAAGCAGGGTTCCGGAAACTGCCAGAAGATACAGATAAACGGCATTGGATCCATTCAGAATCAGAGAAAACAACCCGAAAAAACACAGCAGACCATAGAGACAGACCCGTTTCTTTTCAAAGGCATCTTCCAGGACAAACAAACCGATCAGCACGGATACCATGACCGCCTGATACCCGCAGTACCAGTTGATGTTTCCGATTGTGGAAACACAGATTTCCTCATTCAGATAGTTATCAAAGGCAATCAGTCCGCATCGCTGGATCAGCTGGATGAGCATGACTGGGAAAAAACCGCTTGCCAGCATGAAAATACTTCGGGTATTCCAGCGAAAAAGACGGGAATACAGGAAATAGAAAACAAGAATGATCATCTGGGTCAGCCATCCCATCTGCCAGCCGAAGGTGCCCCAGAGCGCTTCCTCATGATCATGGGCAAACACAAAGGAAACGGTGATCACAGCCCCATACGCAAGCATGGCCCAGTCCGTAACGGAGTTCTTCCGGTTCCAGGGATCCAGGAGTTCCTGATCCGGATTCCTCTGAAACAGAAGACTCAGATAAAGGATTCCCGTACAGGCAAGCACAAACACGGATACCGTACGCCAGAGAATGAATTTATCATATCCGATCGCCTGATAGTGATCTGGAATGTACAGCGGCAGAACCAGCCCCAGAAACAGAAGATAACCGTTCAGAAGAATCTGCATCAGCTTCCATGTCCGTTTATCCTGAGATCCGGACTGCTCTTCTTTTGGATTTGGCAGAGGTTTCTTATACTGTAGTTTCTGCTTTCCCATCTGTATCCCCCATTCAAACGGAAATCCCGGCAGCTTTATGATAAACTGCCGGGAACGGACTGCGGATTGTATTCCGCTTATTTTTTCTTCTTCCAGACGGCGTAGAGCTTCACATCATCACCGGTTGATGAAAATGCTTTGTAGCTGGAAGTGTTCTTAAATCCTGCCTTGGCGGCATCTTTTTCCAGAGACCAGCCGACAAGCGTATAGCCGTCTCTCTGTACATTCGCCTTAATCGCCTTCTTCTTACTGAAGGTATGACGGAATGAGGATGTGGAAGAACTTCCGCTTTCACCGGTAAATGTTCCGCCGTTTGCGTCCAGTGTAACGGTATACTCCTTCGGTGTCCATTTTGCATAAAGCGTTTTGTACTTTCCGGCATACTGAATCAGAAACGGATAATGGGATTCCGGCAGAGGGTATTCCGCCTGTTTGGAAACAAACCATCCGGCGAAATGATATCCGGTTTTGCTGATATTTAAATTAAAGACTGACAGATCACTTTCCGCGGTGTATGTTGTGACCTTGCTGGATTTCGACCTGGTATCTCCTTCGAAAACACCGCCGTTGGAATACTGAGTCAGTTTGCATTTCTGAAGCTGCCATACGGCATAGAGCACGACATCTTTCCCTTCGGATGAGAACTGTTTATAACTTTTGCCGGTCTTATAGGTCGGCTTCTGAGCATTTGGATCTTCTGACCAGCCAAGCAGCTTATATCCACTACGGGCTGCTCTGTTCTTAATAGCCTTCTTTGTTCCGAATGTATGAGTGAAGGAAGCTGATGAAACAAAGGAACTTGCATCATTGACAACCTGTCCGCCGTTTCCGTTCAGAGTGACAGTATAGGTATTCGGACGCCATGCTGCATAAATTGCCTTATAGCTTCCGGCTCTGTTGACGATGTTATTCACATTCGGAATGACATAGTATTTCGATCCCTTGGGATTCCCGTTCTTTGCGGCCCAGCCGAGGAATGTAAATCCTGGCTTTGAGATGCTGAGATTGAAAATGGACATATCGCTTTCAGCGTTATATTTTGTCGAAATGCTTTTCACAGGTTTATCCATTCCGGCGAATGTGCCGCCATTGCCATACTGAATCAGAGTATAATCAACTAACTGCCAGACCGCATACAGCGTGACATCTCTGCCGTTTTCAGAAAAATTCCTGTATTTGACAGCTGCTTTGTATTCAGCTTCTTCCGCTTTGGGATCCGTGGACCAGCCGAGAAATTTATAACCGAACCGATTGACTTTATTCTTAATTGCCTTCTGTTTCCCGGATACATGCAGGAAACTTGTGGAATCAACATAGTTGCTGGCATCATTGAGGACAGTGCCGCCGTTTCCATTCAGTGTAACCGTATATTCGATCTTTTCAGAGGAAGTACCGTCCATAAGTGCTTCGGATTCCTCACTTCCATCCTCAGCTGCTGGATCTGTTTCTTCTTTGTTCTCTGCCACGGGATCCGCAGTTTCAGGATTTACCGGTTCTGACTCCACTGCAGTCTGCTCTTTTGTCTCAGTTTCAGTTGAAGAAACTGATTCTGTGACTTCTTCTGTCTCAGCAGATTCTCTGCCCTCAGTTTCTTCTGTTACCGTCTGCTCCTGGGATTCTGCTTCTTCCGGTGTCGTTGCTGTGTCCGTTTCAGCCGGTTCTTCCGCTGACACAGAAAAAGCATTGAGGTTTGCAGCACTGAACATCATCGCTGCTGTAAGTACCGCACAAAAAAAACGTTTCATATTATGGTTGCCCCCTTCTTCTCCTTAATTTTAAACTGTACCCCGATTTTTTGCAAAAGCATTTTTCCCCTTCAGAAACCATAAAAAATGCCTGGCCTTCTTTCTTTCATCTGCAGAAGAATGATCCTGTGGCTTGTGTCCGTAAATAACATCGGAAATAAACTGACACCCGAAGTTCAGGATTTTCAATACAGCCGTTAAGGATATCATTCCATCCGGCAGAAAAAAACCCAGGAGGAATCCCTTCCTGAGTTGATGAAGCCTGTTTGATTCAGTTCAGCAGTCCCTTGTCGATGATCTGAAAATTCGCCCGGTGAATATAG
>CAMNFS010000072.1 GCA_946537255.1 uncultured Erysipelotrichaceae bacterium | reverse complement strand
AATACGAAACGGCAGTTCATGAGCTGCCGTTTTCTTATGCGATCGATGATCTCAGAGTTCTTTCGCTTCAACAGAGAGAAACTCCGCGGTTCCGCTTTCCGCGCCTTTCTTCTTAACCGCGTACAGTCCGGTTTTGGCGCCGACCCAGGTATGATCGGAGGGAGTAAACCGGCATGTGCTGTCCGTAAAGCTGCCGCTTCCGGTTTTAAAGAACATCCGAAGCTCCGGTTTAGGACCGTCGTAGTTATTGAACCAGAGATCCTCTGCCTGGGCATCTTTCATAGTGACTGTTCCCTGCTGAGAGACATCCGCGCGGGAGGTCCGGATGAACGTCATCCGGAAAGTCATATCCCCAAGTTCCTGCACAGGGATATCAAATGCCGATTTCAGAACTTCTTTCTTATCTGCGTCATCTCCTTCGGATTCCACAAGACAGATTCTTGCACTGTCGTTGTTTTTTTCTGCATACAGCGCGGTGTACTGGCCGCCCATCATAATGACGCCAGCCCGGTTGCCATTCATCAGACCCGACGCGTCGATCCGGAAATCCATGCAGAACTCCGGCATGACAAGCTTTTCGGTCAGTACATTGGAACAATGCCAGAGAACAGGGTCATCTTCCCCTGAGAGATTCAGTGCCTTCAGCGCGAGTCCATCTTCCCTTCCGGACTGCGCCAGAGGAGATTCCTTCAGATTTCCCATCCACTGCCACTGCATGCCGATCCGATGGGCAGGGAAAGTATCAGAGGCACTCAGCGGTGTTTCCCTGTCTGCTTCTTCCGGCATGTCATACTGATAAACCGGACTGCCTTTTCCATCCCCATCTTCATCCATTCCGATCACCGGCCAGTCATCCTTCCAGACCACCGGCTGTAAATGACAGATACGGCCATACAGCCCTCTGTCCTGGAAATGCAGGAACCACTCTCTTCCATCCTTTGAATCAATCAGAGCGCCCTGGTGAGGCCCGTTGATAATGGTACTGCCCTGATCCATGACCGTCCGGATTTCATATGGTCCGTGAATGTTCCGGCTGCGCAGGGCTACCTGCCACCCGCGTATGACACCGCCTGCCGGCGAAAGAATGTAATAGTATTCATTCCGCTTATATACCTTCGGTCCTTCGATGGTTACTGCCGGATGTGCCGGATCATTTCCATCAAAGATGAACTGATCCTCGGAAATGCATTTCATTCCGTCCGGTGTGATTTCAAAAATGCCGAGAATACTCTTGAATCCGATCCGGCTGCGGGCATACGCGTGAATAATATATGCCCGGCCATCCTCATCCCAGTACGGGCACGGATCAATGAATCCCTTTGCCGGTCGGACACAGACCGGCTTTGACCAGGGACCGAGAGGATGCTCTGCCGTTACGACATAGATTCCTTCATCCGGCATTCCATAATAGATGTAATACTTCCCGTTGTGGAACCGGATGGACGGTGCCCATACGCCTTCAGAATGGCGGGGAAACTCAAAGCGCTCCGCGACTGCCGCACTGTTTTCATGCGGAATTCCCTGACTCTCATCCTCTTCAACCTGATTCAGAGCATAGGCTTTGATCTGCCAGTGCACCAGATCCTTTGAAACAAGAATCGGAAGTCCCGGAATATAGTTGAAACTGGATGCGGTCAGATAATAATAATCTCCGACACGGATCGCGTCCGGATCCGAATAATCCGCAAACAGAATCGGATTCTGATATTCCATATCAATCTCTCTTTCTAGAGGCTCTCCTCAAGATTCTTCAGATATTCTCTTGCCTGCCGGGCATTTTCCGGTTTTGTGTTTTCAAGCGTGGCGTGGATAAACGGTTTCTTTTCTTTCGCAAACTTCAGAACGGCCCGGTAATCCATATCACCAAGTCCCGCAGCCATGCAGGTGCGGGGACCGGTTTCGGTTTTATAGTCCTTCAGATGAATCACGGCAATCTCCTTTTCCAGAAGTGTCATCGCGTCATTCAGTACGCTGTCTCTCTGGTCCAGATTGCTTTCGTCCAGCAGATTGACCGGGTCAAAGATGATCTGCAGATTCGGTGAATGGATTTCATCCAGAACCGTTCTTGCCCTCTGCGGGGAATAGACGATATGTCTCCATACCGGCTCTATCGCAAGAATCACACCGAATCTTTCCGCATCCCGGACAACCGGACGGAGATTGGCAATAAATGTTTCCAGAGCTTCATCTGTATGGGATTTTTCCGGATCGAACTTATAATCCGTATTCGGATTTCCGGTTTCCGTTCCGACCACGCCCGCGCCAAGCATGGACGCAAAGCGAAGATGGGCCGTGTACTTTTCCTGATTCTTTTTCAAGGCATCCGGATCCGGAGTCGCAAGATTCAGATAGTTTCCGAGAACCGCAATATCCAGCCCCGCATCCGCGAACGCATGTTTCAGATACATCGCGTATCCCGGTGTCAGAGCGACTGGATCAGCCGTCATTCCCTGAATCTTGGACAAAGCCAGATGCACGCATGTAAATCCCTGTTTTCTGACTGCCGCAAGCTGTTCTTCCAGCGGCAGTTTTTCCGCGTCGTGAAGACGCAGGCCATACTGGATCATATTGTTCGCTGCTCCTTTATTTTCTTCTGTTAAATACGTTTTTCATTGATGAAGACATCCTTCAGTTCGGCTTTTACATCGCCGATAAAAACCGGATCACTGACATCCTCTCCATGAATTTCAATGTCTTCCGCAGAGAGTGCACTGACATTCTTAAGCCAGAGACTTTCTCCGCTGACCGGATCAAAACCATCCATCATAACCGGAACAGCGGGGGTTCTTTCCGCCGCCGGGCAGTATTCCGCCCTGATATTCTGAAGGCTGATTTTCTTCACCGGCGATTCCGGAAGTCCGCATGCGCAGACAAGACTGGAACTCACTCCGCTGATCTTCGCATTGCGCAGGGTAATGGTTCCGACAGCCGGTGTCCTGTAATCAACCGGAGCCGGTTCCTGACTCTGCACATAACTGCTGTGACCGTCGGGATCACAGTAGTAATGCATGTTCACTGTCACCGGCATCTTGACGTCCTTCATTTCGATATTCTCGAATACAAGGTCCGTAAGAACCGAGGTTTCCCCTCTTCCTCTTCTGGTCTTGATACGTACACCTCTGTCCGTGCCGATAAAACGGCAGTGAGAGACATGAACCTGACGGACGCCGCCGGCAATTTCAGATCCGATTGTCACGGAGCCATGCCCTTTTTCAAGTGAGCAGTTGCGGATTTCAATTCCTTCCGAAACCTTATGATGGGCGGTAGCCATGTACAGTTTTCCGCTCTTGATGGCAATACAGTCATCCCCGACCGAAATCTTCGTTCCAAGCAGAAGAACATCCGTGCAGCTTTCCGGATCAAACCCGTCCGTGTTCGGCGAGTTATACGGATTCTGAATCGTGAGATTCAGGAATCTCAGCTGATCGGAATAATACGGATGAACCGTCCAGCTCGGTGAATTCTTCACCGTGATTCCCTGCACCGTCACATTTCTGCATCTGTTCAGAAACAGAAGCCGCGGCCGCCAGGAACCCCGCTTCACCTTGGGATTCTGCCACCAGTCTCCCTGATCCGCATTGCCGTTGAGGGTTCCTTCTCCGAAAATCCTGAGATTCTCAACGCCGACCGCGCTCATGACCGCCGCGAAGCAGTCAAGCGGATTTCCTTCCCAGGATCCGAAGTTCTCCTCCGCTGAATTGTCATACTGGCTGCGGACAATTCCCGGCAGGATCGGATAACTGCTGCGATCCGTTGATCCAAGCAGCTCGGCACCCTGATCCAGCCAGAGGTTGATTCCGCTCTTTGCGAAAATGGAAGATGTCAAATAAGTGCCTTTCGGGAAATGAACGGTTCCCCCGACCGGACAGCACGCAATCGCGGCCTGTATGGCTTTGGTATCATCCTTTTCGCCGTCTCCCTTTGCGCCGAAGGAATGGACATCGAGAAGAATTGTCTCTTTTTCCGTACGGAAGCTGACCGACGCCTCCCCGTCTTCTCCTGCGAGCCTGAGATCATATTCCGTATCCGGATCCAGTCCGAACACACTGATCACATTCAGAGCACTTTCCCTGATCAGCTGATCATTCAGATAGACACGGCACGGTGTGCTTTCATAATAGTCATTATTGATCCGTTCAACAGTAATACTGCGGACTGTCACGGCAATTACCTGAAATTTCACGTTTTCTCCTTTTCGGGCACCCTCTTTACCCGTTTTCTTTTCTCAGAACTTCCGTATATGCAAGCAGGAACGGCGCAACGCCCTTCGCTTCATTTTCCACAACCGGTTCACTGAAATAATATGCCAGAGATCCATCCCGGTGGGTTTTTCCGCCCAGCCCCGCAACAAGGCAGATACCGCCGAGTTTCAGGGTTCCGTCTTCATTCTTGGACAGATACTTTTCACAGATTCCATCAAACGCCTTCTCTGCCATCACTGCATAGCGCGGCGCGATAAATCCGACTCTTACCGCTTTCAGAAGCGCATAGGCGATCAAAGCAGTACCGGAAGTTTCCAGATAGTTGCCTTCTGCCTCCGGCTTGTCAGGAACCTGATAGAACATTCCGCTTTTATCCTGATAAGGAAGAAGCGCATCCGCGAGATTTTCGAGAAGTGAGATCAGATACCGCTTCTCGTAATACAGACTTTCATCACAGGCGATGGCTGTCTCACACAGGGCAAGGGAGAACCAGCCAAGCGAACGAAGCCAGAAATTCGGACTGCATCCGGTAACCGGATCGGCCCAGTACATCTCTCTTGACTCATCGTAGCCATGGTAGTACAGCCCGGTTTTCGGATCCTTCATGTTCTTTTCAACATTCTTGAACTGATGAATGACATCGCTGCACTTTTCCATCTTTCTGAACCTTGTCTCATAGTTCATATAGAACGGCTCAGCCATGTAAAGACCGTCCAGCCATACCTGATTGGGGTAGATGTCCTTATGCCAGAAACTTCCTTCCTTTGTCCGCGGCATGGTATCCAGCTGGGTTCTGACAAGGTCAAGGGCCTTTCTGTACTTCTCATCCCCGGTTTTGTCATACAGATAGAACAGATTGCTCGCAGTATTGATATTGTCCAGGTTATACTCCTTCACATTGTAGGTACGAATGGTTCCGTCTTCCTGAACAAAATAATCCACAAAATCCTTCGCAAAACTGAAATAGCGTTCCCGCCCGCTCATCTCATACAGAGAAAGCAGTGCGGTAATCATGCAGCCGTCGATATAGTTCCATTTGTTTGCTTTTCCTTCCCGGACAAGCTCTTTGTTCCACATTGGCTTTTCAGCACTTGACTGATCCAGCAGATATTCGATGTATTCGCTGATCTGATCCGCAACCTCTTTTTTCATTCAGTTTCCTCCTCTTCTGATGGTTGTTTTTCCTGTCCGCCTGCTTCATAGTTTCTGAACAGGTTTCGATAGATTAGAGTCCGTGCATAACCCGGCCCGGAAAAACAGAAGGCCAGGAAGACGGGAACGACTGCATAGCCGAGAAGATAAAGAAGAATCAGCGGAACAAAATTGATCAGACCGCAGAGAATGGTCCGGAATCCGGTGATGCCGTAAACCGCCATGGCAAATGCGGTCTTGAAGGTTCCGCCGATTGTGTTTTTGTAACGTGAAAGAACCGGGAATACATAAAGAGAAATCAGATAGATAACAATGATTGCCCCGTAAAGAAGAATCAGCATGATTCCGGAAAACTGATCTCCCTGCATGCGGGTGATCCGCCAGTCCACAAACATCACGGCATAGACCACAATCATAATGATCCAGATGATCGTCGCCTGTTTGAAGTTTGCCTTGAAGGCAGAGAAAAACTGCTGAGGAATATCTCCCTCTTCCTCATTGGCAATTTTCATGAGGACATAGAACATCGCTGTCAAAGACGCGCCTGCGGTAATGACCGGCAGACACAGCAGCAGTGTCAGAATATTCACAATCATTAGATTTGCAAGCAATCCAAGCGCATTCATGAACTTGGAATCCGGTTTAAAAATATCCATCGTTCCTCCTTCCCGTCATTCATGACCGAGAGTTATCTGCATATTTTCCATATGGTAGAAAATACCCTGTTTTTCCATCAGTTCTGTATAGGTTCCCTTTTCAATGATTTCTCCATGATCCATCACAACGATCAGATCTGCGTTGCGGATCGTGGAAAGACGATGCGCAACCACAAATGTTGTCCGGCCGCTGATCAGACGGCTCAGGGATTCCTGAATCTCCCGTTCGGAAATGACATCGAGAGCAGAAGTCGCCTCATCCAGAAAGATCACCTTCGGATCCCGGATGATTGCCCGCGCAATCGCGATTCTCTGTCTCTGCCCGCCGGACAGATTCGCACCATGTTCTTCAAGTCTGGTATCCAGACCATCCGGCAGTTCATTCACCAGTTTCCTGAGATTGGCAGCGTCCACAGCCGTATTCAGCTGTTCCTCACTGGGACTGTCCAGCCCGTAGGTAATGTTGTCACGCAGGCTTCCGGTAAAAAGAAGCGGGGACTGCGGCACAACCGATATCTGTCTGCGGTAGGACTTCAGATTGACTTCCGACATATCTTTTCCATCTATCAGGATTCTTCCGGTATCCGGTCTCATGAATCCGACAACCAGAGAGATCAGAGTGCTCTTGCCGGAGCCTGACTCACCGACAATCGCAATCGTCTTACCGGCCGGAACTTCCAGGTTGAAATCCTTCAGAACATCTTCCGTACTTTCCGGATAACGGTATCCGACATGCTCGAATGTGAAGTCTCCCTTCAGATTCTTCAGCTCTTCCCTGCCGTCATTTTCTTCCACGTCTTCACTGGTCAGAACCTCTCCGACCGATATGATCGATTCGAGACCCTTGGTAATGATCGGAAGAAGGTTGATGAACGCGGTGACCTGATTGACCACGGAGGTGAAGCTGGACTGATAGAATGTAATATCACCGACCAGTATGTATCCCTTCAGCGCCATGAAGGCGGTAAAGCCAAGACAGATTGCCTGGAAAACCTGGAAGACGGTCCAGCCTACAGCACCGAAGTTGGACTGAATCATATCCAGCCGGTAGCCCTTTTCCGCCGTTTCCTCCAGCTGCTGAATCATCCGCTTCCGTTCCACTTCTTCCAGCGCGTGCGCTCTGGTCGCAGGTACCATTTCCACCATTTCCATCACCCTGGCCGAGGTTTCTTCCATTTCCAGACGGTAATCCCGGTTGGCAACCCGGATTTTCTTCCGGAATGTGAAGATGGTCAGCGAAGCGATCGGGGCAACGAGAATAAAGAACAGCAGAACATACCGGTTTTTCGCGGCCGTAAGCGTCAGCATGATGACGGTATTCATGGTGATATTGATCAGATTCACGAAAAGCTGCGAGGACAGCACTTCAATGGCGTCAACATCACGGATGATCTTTGACTGAAGTTTTCCGGACTGCATGCGTACATGGTACAGGATCGAAAGTTCCGATACCTTGTCGACAAGAGCTGCTCTCAGCCCTGCCTCCGTCCCTCTTGTCAGAGAGCTTTTGTATTTGGAATGGAGATAATTCGCAGGAAGATGCAATGCGAGCAGGGCGATCCAGATTCCGACATTCACAAGAATCGCGCGCACTGCCTGATCCCCTCCTGTCAGAACACCATTGATGACATTTGCGATCAGAAGCGGCGAGAACAGGGCCGGTGAATGCTTGATCAGATAGAAAACGGAACTGATCAGAAACTTATAATACTGTCCCTTATAGAGGCCAAGCAGAACAAGAAGCGGATTATTCTTATACTTTTTATAGTAGTAGATAAACCGCTCTTCCTGCCCGGTCCTCAGCGAACCAGAAGGTTTCAGTTTCATAAGCACTCAGGAATCAATCCTGTTTTTCATTCTGAAATGCGTCGAGATTCAGACTGGGATCCGCAAACGCAGGGCCCATGTTTTCCACCATGTACGGGTCTTCCGACGGCGCTTCATCCTCATCAATGATCTTCGCGTTCCGGCTGACAAGCACATCCGCATACGGACTGCCGAGCTTCTGCAGTCCATCCGCGATGAATCCGGCAAAGATCACCGCGCCATGGACCTGAAGATGGGAGTTATCCTTCGGGTATACAAACAGAGGCCGGGAAGCGAAGTCCCCCAGTTTTGTCAGATATTCTTCTGTTTTCCTTGTCATCTCAATGAATGGAATCTGTTCCCTCTGCGCAAGCTCCTGAGCCGCTTTGGGATATTCCCCATGACTTCCCGGAAGGAAGTTTCCCTTTTCATCAAACAGCCTTCTCGCTATCGAAGAAAGAATGACCGGGTATGCGCCTTTTCCTCTGGCAAGATCCGCCATCTTCTTCAGATTTTCCTGATACGTTCCGTATGGATCACAGTATCTCAGAGGATCCGACATTTTCTGATCATTGTGTCCGAACTGGATCAGTACGATATCCCCTGCCTGAATGCACTTTTCCGCTGCTTCAAGCCTGCCCTGATCAATAAAGGATTTGGTGCTTCTGCCGTTAATGGCAAAACTGCGGACAAACACATCATCCTTCACATACCACAGAAGCCCCTGGGAAAGACCGGTCTGGGGATATGTGGCAATATGGTTCCATGTTACGGTACTGTCACCAAGATAGATAATTTTCTGCATAAAGCCTCCAATCAAAACCCAGTTTAATAATTAAGGGCAGGCGAGCATCCGCTCTCCTGCCCTTGTTTTCTTACAAATCAGATACCTGTTACGGTTGTGTGGAATCGAGGTATTATTCCTTGACTGCACCTGCGTTGATACCTGTAACGAAGTATTTCTGCAGGAACGGATAGGCAATCATGAACGGCAGAATCGCACAGACGATGGACGCGTAGTACAGAGTATTCTGAGATACCTTATACGCAGTCGTAGGTGTGTCACCATCCATAATCATGACTCTCAGCTGATACTGGAAGTTAACCTGACTCGGATTTGTAATGTAGATCTGTACGGTTGAATAGTCGTTCCAGATTGTGACCGCGAACATCAGACCGATGGATGCGAGCGCAGCTTTGGAAAGCGGCAGAACAACCTTATAGAAAATCTGCATCGGAGTGCATCCGTCAAGCTCTGCAGCTTCGTACAGGGAATGCGGAATTCCTTCGAAGAAGTTCTTCATCAGAACGAGGTTGTAAACATTGATACCATGCTTGACAACCAGGATCCACATGGAGTCAACCAGGTGGAGCTGCTTCATAACCAGATACTCAGGGATCATACCACCGGAGAAGATCATGGTGATGAGCAGGAAGTATGACAGCAGGTTTCTGCCCGGCATGTCATACTGGTTCAGAACGTAACCACCGAGGGTAGCCATCGCAAGACCGAGCAGGGTTCCGACAAGTGTCGTAACGACAGAGTTCAGGAACGGACGGAACAGTTTTTCCGTTGTCAGAATGGTCTGATAACCGGCAAGAGTGAAATCACTCGGCCAGAGCTGGAACTTATAGACGCCTACTGCGTTCAGGGAGTCAGATACAACTTTCCAGATCGGGATGATAATGATCAGGGTCAGGATTGCAAAGACGACATACAGAATAATATCGAATACTGTAGTTTTATTTTTCATCTCTTATCCCTCCCTTACATGATACCGCGGCCGCGGATTCTCTTACTTGCGTAGTCACTGGCAAGCATCAGAACCATACCTACGAGAGATTTGAACAGACCGACAGCTGTGGTATAGCCGTAGTCAGGAATCGCTGTAAGGAATGTCTTGCGGTAGATATAAGTCGAGATAACATCCGATACTTCAAGTACACGGGTGTTATACAGAACGAATACCGGCTCGAAGATGTTCAGAACCTTCGCAAGGTTCAGAATTAATACAACGATAATTGTATTAGACAGAGCCGGAAGCGTGACATAGCGGATCTTCTGCATTCTAGTAGCACCATCAATATCTGCAGCCTCATAGAGTCCAGGATCAATACCGGATAACTGAGCAAAGAAGACAACAGTTCCCCAACCTGTTTCTTTCCATAGGTCAATAGCGAAAAAGATTGGTCGCCATAATGCCTTCGAGTGTAAAAAGTCTATACTTTCTGTAATCCATCCCCAACTCTTTAGTGTTTCATTGATAAACCCAGTAGAAGAAGTGGATAGGAATAACGTAAAGATTGCGGCTACTACCGCCCATGACATGAAGTGCGGCAGATAGATAACAGTCTGCACAAATTTTTTGCAGAAGAGATTCAGCATTTCATTCAAGAAGATTGAAATCAAGACTGCAACAAATGTATTCAGAACCAATTTTCCAATTGATAGTGTTAATGTGTTGCCAAACGCTTGCCAAAATTCTTTTTCTGCAAACAACTTCGTAAAGTTTGCCAGACCAACCCAGTGGATATCTCTCAACTTATAGCTGTAGAATGCATATCTGACACCAAGCATTGGCCAGTAATAAACAATCAGAACGAAGATGAATACAGGAAGAA
>CAMNFS010000071.1 GCA_946537255.1 uncultured Erysipelotrichaceae bacterium | reverse complement strand
GCCGGATCCGGCAGTTCTCTTCGTATTTCTTTGTTTTTTTATAAACGACGAAGACGGATTTCTCCATCCGTCAGTGATTCGACGACCGCAAGACTGATATGGTCAATTCCAAGATCCTTTATGACTTCCGAACCATTCTGGAAGCCCTTTTCCACTACCGTACCGATTCCCACCGGCTCTGCGCCCGCTTTCCGCCAGAGCTGAACCAGCCCCGGACGGCTTCCCCCTGTCCGAGAAAATCATCAATGATCAATATACGCTCGCCTTTTTTCAGATAGGGTCTGGAAACCTGAATCATGAAATCCCGGTCATAGGTATGGAATGAACCGCAGCAGTATAGACATTCTTTCCGATGTTTGAACTGCCGCTTTTTTTCGCAAAGACCATCGGCACCTTCAGGGCTCTTGCGGTCATCAATGCAGGCGGAATTCCGCTTGCCTCAATCGTCAGTACCTTCTCAACACCATACTCAGAAAACCGTCTGGCAAACTCCTCTCCGATCTCTTCCATCAGTTCTGAATCCACCTGATGATTCAGAAAACTGTCTGTCTTCAGTAGTTCTCCCGGCAGGACTTTTCCTTCCGCCTCAATTCTTTCTTCCGGTTTTCTCATTCTGTTTTCCTGTCTTTCTCATATCACACCACCGCGGAACTGGGTCATATACAGTTCATAATATCTTCCCTTTGCCCTGAGCAGTTCCCTATGATTTCCTCTTTCAATGATCTCCCCATGATCCATGACAATGATCTCATCTGCGTCCGTAATTGTGGAAAGCCGGTGAGCAATGATGAGACTTGTCCTGCCTTTCATGAGGTTGGCCATCGCATCCTGAATATTCTTTTCGGTTCTTGTGTCAACGGAGGATGTCGCCTCATCAAGAATCAGAATGTCGGGATCAGAAAGGAATGCTCTGCCGATTGCCAGCAGCTGCCGCTGTCCCTGCGAAAGAGAGGATGAAGTAATTACCGTATCATAGCCCTGCGGCAGATGTTCAATCATGTAGTCCGCGTTGCTTGCTTTGGCCGCGGCTCTTACCTTTTCCATGGAGGTATCGGAATTTGCGTAGGTCAGATTGTTTCTGACGGTATCCTGAAACAGAACCGTATCCTGCAGAACAATACCGATGTGATCCCGCAGATCTCCAAGGGAAAGCTCCGCAATGTTTTTCCCGTCCAGAAGAATTTCACCGCTGTCAATTTCATAGAAGCGAAGCAGAAGATTGATCAGGGTTGTCTTTCCGGATCCGGTTGCCCCGACAAGCGCAATCTTATGACCGGATTCTATGGTCAGGCTGAAATTGCGGATAACCGGCTTTCCCGGAACATAGGAGAAATTCACATTCCTGAAAACAATTCTTCCCTTCACCGGAGGAGGAAGAATCTCTCCGCCTTCGGCTTCCGAGGGCTCATCAAGAACAGAGAAGATGCGCTCCGCGCCGGCAAGAGCGGTCTGGATCTGACCATAGAGCTGGGAAAGCTCATTGATCGGTCTTGAAAACTGTTTGGAATAGATGATGAAGGCTGAAATGGTACCGATGGATACAGAGCCGTTCAGCGCGAAATAGGCACCGAATACCGCAACTACCACAAAGCTGAGATTATTCAGCATGTTCATCATCGGTCCCATGGATCCCGAGATCACTTCCGCTATTGTTCCGGTTTTTGTCAGCGCATCCGCAGTCAAAGAAAAACTATTGATGGAATCCTGTTCCAGCCCATAGGCTGTGACGGTCCGGCTGTTGGAAATCATTTCCTCCGCGGTACCATTCAGCTTTCCAAGCAGAATCTGACGCTCCAGGAAGAACTTCCGCATGGATTTTGTAATCAGAGTGGTAACCAGCACTGTAAGAAGAATCGTCGAACAGGAGAGTAAGGCAAGACGCCAGGAAAGCGAGAACATCATGAACAGGGTTCCACAGAGCGTCAGAACCCCGGAAAACATCGTACCAAGGGAGTCAGAAATCACGGAGGAGATATTGTCGGAGTCATTGGTCATCCGGCTCATGAGATCTCCATGACTGTGCTGATCAATGAAGGAAAGCGGCAGATGAATCACCTTGTCAAACAGATCCTCCCGCAGACGTCTTGCGACCGACTGGGACAAAGAGGCACTGAGCCAGCCCTGAATCAGGGTGCAGACACCGGAAAGAAGATACAGCAGCGTCATGGAAAGAAGAATTTTACCCAGAGACTCCGTATTTCCGGTGGTAATACTGTCGATCGCCTGGCTTTGAAATCTTGGCGCAAGCACGGATCCGATCACACTGAGCGTCACGATCAGAAACAGAAGCAGAATGCGGGGACGCTCCTCATGGAAATAGGAAAGCAGTCTTGCGAAGGCATTTCTTCCGGATTTCGGTTTCTCCACCGGCGCGCCGCGTTCCGGCCTGCGGCTGAAGCCGCGCTGCAGAGTTTTGGACTGGTAGCTCATTCGATCACCTCCGCAGACTTCAGCTGGGAATCATAGATATCCCGGTAGACTTCACAGGTTTCCATCAGTTTCTCGTGACAGTCACAGGCCACCAGCCTGCCATGGTCAAGCACCGCGATCCGATCTGCCCGTTTGACGGAGGCAATGCGCTGGGCAACTATGATTCTTGTCATTCCGGAATAGTTCCGGTTCATCTCATCCTGCAGTCTTGCCTCAGTAGAAAGATCCAGTGCGGACGTCGCATCATCCAGAAGAAGTATCTCCGCCTGTTTCAGAAGACCTCTTGCGATTGCGATCCGCTGTTTCTGTCCGCCAGAGAGGGAGGAACCCCCTTCCGAAACCTGCGTATCATATCCATCCGGCTGACGGACAATGAACTCATCCGCCATCGCGGTCCTTGCGGCACTCACGATTTCTTCTTCTGAAGCACCGGGCCGGCTCAGGGCGATATTCCGCCGTATGGTTCCCGAAAACAGTTCACTTTTCTGAAGCACCGGGGCAATCCGGCTGCGCAGCTCCGCAAGCTTATAGTCTCTTACATCCATGCCATCCACCAGCACCCGGCCTTTTACTGTGTCATAGAATCTTGGAATCAGATTCAGAAGACTGCTCTTTCCGCTTCCGGTTGTTCCGATCACCGCCAGTGTCTCCCCTGACGCGACCTTCAATGAAATATCCTGCAGCACCGGTGTCTCATAGCCGGGATAGCAGAAGCTTACATGATCAAATTCCACGGTTCCGGAACGGGCGGGCGCTTCCTTTTTTCCATCCTTGATTTTCGGCATGCTTTCCAGAACCTCGGAAAGACGGCCGGCACTGGTAAAGCCTCGGGAAAGGGTCTGAAAGATCATCGCCAGCATCATCAGCCCGTTCAGAATCTGCGTGATATAGGTAATCGCGGCCATCAGAACACCCGGCTGAACCGCTCCTTCTGCCACCCGCACCGCGCCAAGGCGGATCAAGGCAACGATGGAAAGATTCAGAATGATATTCATGACCGGCCGCATCCAGCTGATCATGACCAGAACCCTGAACTGCGTATCCGCCATTTCATAGTTTGCCTGATGAAACCGCTCCGCTTCCCGGTTTTCCTGAACGAACGCGCGTACCACCCGGATCCCGGAGATATCTTCTTCCATGACGGTATTCATGCGGTCCAGACGTCTTTGAAGCAGACGGAACAGAGGGTTGGTCTTCCATATGACAAATCCGACCTCAAGAAAGATTAACGGCACTGCGATCATGACGATCCGGGAAAAAGTAAGATCCAGAGAGATCAGGGCAATACTTCCGCCGATCAGAAACATCGAACAGCGCACCAGTCCCCGGGTAAACTGCATCACCAGATTCTGAACCTGGGTGACATCACTGGTGATCCGGGTGATCAACGAGCCGCTCGTAAAGTCATCGGTCTGTTCAAAGGAAAAATGCATGATTCTCTCAAAGCAGGCCTTGCGCACTTCATTCCCGAAGTTCTGACCGAAATAATTGGTAAACGCCCCGCAGAGCACGCCGCACGTTCCTCCCAGCAGCACAACCAGAATCATCCGCATCCCCGAGGAAGCCACATAGGAAGGATCCGGTGTTCCGCTGTTTCCAATACCGAGAATCCCGCGGTCCACAATATCCGCCATCATGCCGGGCTGATAGAGATCCGCAAGCACTTCTCCAATCATAAAGGACGCGGCGATTACCGCAAACAGCCAGTATTTTTTCAGATAGACAAGAAGGTTCCGTTTCATATGTCTCAATTATATTTGCAGGAACCGAAAAACTCGAAACAGATTTTTCTGTTTTAAAACCGATCGTGATTCATGATTCTCTTTTTTCCGGAAAGACATGAAAAAGACAGAAAGGCAGGGATCATTCCGTTTCTGATCCTCATGAGAAACCATTTGATCCGCTCGAAGCTGTAATACAATGGAGGAAGAAAACGATCGTTCAGAACGTTCTTGCATAAAGGGGAAGACAATGAAATACAATGCGTTTATTTCCTACCGGCATACACCGCGGGATATTGAAGTAGCAGAGGAGCTTCAGAAGCAGCTGGAGCGGTTTCCGATACCGAAAGAACTTCAGAAGAAATACGGCATCCGGCGGATTGAGCGGATCTTCCGGGATAAAAGCGAGCTGCCGACAACCTCGAGCCTTACGGATGATATTGAAAACGCGCTCAGGGAAAGTGACTTTCTGCTTGTCATCTGTTCCCCGGACACAAAGGAATCCCGATGGATAGAACGGGAAATCAGTCTGTTTCTCGAGCATCACGATCAGGACCATGTCCTGACGGTTCTTTCCGCCGGAGAACCCATGGATGTCATACCCGAACGGCTGCTGAAACGGACCCGCAGAATCAGACAGGAAGACGGGACGGAACTGGAAATCACCGATGATATCGAGCCGCTTTCCTGTGATTACCGGATGCCGTTCCGCCAGGCGAGAAAAACAGAACTGCCAAGACTCCTTGCAGTAATGATCGGCTGTTCGTATGACGAGCTGATGCGCCGCCGGCATCAGTATACCGTCAGAAGATACGCGGCCGCCGCTTCCATCATCACTCTGGCGCTTTCCGTCTTTATAGCCCATCTGATCTACAGTCGGAAGGAAATCCAGAAAAACTACGAGCTGGCGCAGAAAAACCTTGATCAGTCGAGAATCAATCAGTCCCTGTATCTTTCCGCCTCCTCTCTGGAAGCGCTGGAGAAGCACGATCGGATTACGGCAGCGCATCTTGCCCTTGCGGCCATGCCGGAAAACAGCGACCGGCCGTTAGTCAGCGAAGCGATGTACGCCCTTTCCTCTTCGCTCGGTCTTTATCATAACAGCGACCGGAATGAATACACTGCCGTGCGGCAGTTTGAGACAGACGGCATTCTTTCCTCTCTCTGGGTCAGTCCGGACGCGAAAACGATGGTCTGTTTTGATCAGACCAGCATGCTTTATTTCTTTGATCTTGCCCAGAATAAAGAAAGAATCACGGTGCCCTGCCCGAGTCCCTGCTACCTCTACCCAACCAAGTCCGGCCTGTTTCTTCTCAGCAGCACCGGCGTGTCTCTTCTTTCCTGGAAAACCGGTGAGCCCGTCTGGAGTAAGGAAATGCCCTTACGTTCGTACTATCATCACTTCGATCCCGGCGCATCCATTCTTGCATGTTCCACGGAGGATGGGTTTGTCTGGTTTTCAGAAGACGGAACCCACGACGGAAAAATGCTGTACCAGGATCTTCCGGTTCTGAATTCTTCCTACATGCAGTCGAAATGCTTCGCCTTTCCCGAGCGCAGTCTAGCCCTGATCAGTGTACAGGAGGATGAAAGTGATCCCTCCTCTTTGGAACAGATTGTGGTTCATCATACCGACACCGGTCATTCAGAGCTTCTTCCCGGCAGTTTTCATGCCGTGGAAGACATCCGCTCCTTGAAAGATGGGAATCTTCTGATCTTTGAAAACGAAACCGACTTCATGGAAGGAACCACTTCGTTTACGAATATGACCCTTTACAGTGACATGACTGTTGTCCTTTCCTGCTTCAATCCCGACTCCGGAAGCAGAATCTGGCAGAACCGGCTTTCCTACACGCTTGGCAGTTCCGCTGATCTGCGTCTTTTTTCCGGAGCGGAAGACCGAGAGCTTCTTCTGGCTAGTCTTGCCAATCTGCAGTTTATTATCGATACCACTACCGGCACCGTTCTTCATCGCAGCGAATGGCCGGCAGTGGTATGCGATGTGATCAATATGAATGCCTCTTCCGTCCTTTCGGTTCTCGACAACGGAGGATTTGCCCTCTGCTATCCGGATGGCAGTTCCAAGGACGCGCTGTCCACACTTCTGATACCGGATATTCTTACGGCAAAACGGGCAAAACCTTATGACAATGATCAGGTCAGCTTTCTTGCCGTACCGAAGAAAAGCGGCCGGATCATCCAGTTTGACAGCGGCGTGAAAAGCCCCGTCTATCAGACATTATTCCCCACCGGGACAAAGATCATTCAGTCCTTCTCCACGGATGAGGAAGATCTCATGGCAATCCAGAGTCTGGATTATCCGGATCAGTTCATTGATCTGTATGATCTGTCCAGTGATCAGAAGCTGCTCAGCGAACCGGTTTCCGCCGATCCATCCGCGAAGGGATTTCTGAGTGATCAGCGCTTCATCTATGTGGACAGAAGCGGATCCGATACCCTGCTGGTTACTCTGGATCCTTTCCATAACGAGCGCAGTCAGGAGGTGATTTTCACCATCCAGGATGGAAGTCAGTTTCATTGCGCCCTGGATCAGGATGATCTGTTTATGGTATCTTTCACACCGGAAAAAGAGCTCTGCGTGAAGCGAAGAAATCCTGTCACTCAGGAGGCAAAGGAACACACGGTTCCTCTTCCCCAGGACCTTTCGAAAGATTATTTCATCAGCGGTCTCATTCCCTATCCGGATCATGAGGAAGTGCTGATCCTTCTGCAGAATCAGAATGATCAGGGTCAGAAGGTCATTCTGACTCTCAAGGATACCGATTCCTCCGCTTCCCCTGTTCTTTCCTTCTCAGACAAAAGTCCGTTCTATGTCTCTGTCGATCCGAATGGATTTGCCCTGCGGACGCCGGAAGGAATTGAGGTACATGGCAGAGACGGGACATTGATCACCTCCATCCCATGCAATACCCGGAACATTGCCAGTTTCTGTCTTCATGAAGGAAACCTGTATCTGTTCAGTGTGGATGGAATTCTCTCCTGCATTGACGAATCCGGAGCTCTTCTGAAGACATATACCGGAAGCGCGGTAAGCGCGGCCGCAAGAGATCAGGACAGTTCCAACTGGCGGTTTCTGGAAGATCAGCTGTATCTGTTTACCGGCAGCTGTATCCAACGGTTTTCTCTGAACCAGTCGGTCCGGGATCTCTGTGCCGATAATGCCTTCTGGTATGATCAGAAGCGCAATCGACTGCTTGTCAATGAGGGAAGCTCTTCCGAGGCGAAGGAAATCGGATGCTTTCAGGTCTGCTCACCGGAAGAAATGGCGGAACGAGCGAAGATCATTACCGATCCCTATCCCCTGGAGGACACCGTAAAGGAGAGATATGGAATCAAGTGAAAAGACACCTTAACCCGTCGGTTTGATGAGCTTTTTCGAGGAATCTGATATGGCATGAAACGCATCTGATCCACGGATCCAAGCATCTTTTTTCATAGGAGGAAACCATGACCCAGATCATTCTGATGTCAGATTCCCATGAGGCAAAGGACGCCATGGAAATCGTTTTGAAAAAACTGCCTGACATGGATTACTACATTCATTGCGGAGACTGCCTTGTTTCCCCGCAGAAGATGAATGGATTTCTGACGGTCGCCGGAAACATGGACCGCTGTTTCCCATTCCCATCCCAGGCTTCTCTTACCATTGACCCCTTTCATATCTGGATCATTCACGGCAATCAGTTCCTGAAGGGAAGTGCCCCGGATTATCCGATCCTTGCCAAAGAAGCAAAAAAGCGCGGTTACAATATGGTGTTCTTCGGACATACCCACACCTATCTTGATCAGACGATCGATGGCGTGCGGCTGCTCAATCCCGGCTCTGTCTGGAAATCCCGCGATCCATCCGAACCGCTTTCCCTGATGAAAATCACAATAGACGGACAGCAGTGCCGAACAGAAAAGATCCGCTTTGTCACCCTTCTGTACTGAAACACATCTGATTCTTAAACAGTGAACTTCCAAAAAGAGACGGACATGCATACAAATCAGAATGACTGTCTTTTCCCTGACTGCTGATCCGCTTCTCTTCTGTTTTTCCGATATAATCACTTCTGTAAAGGAGACTCAGTTTATGCTTACTTCCTCATTCAATATCTGGAAGCCGGAAGAATATCAGCGACCGCACAGCTTTGGTTTCATTCCCAATGTACACGCGTTCCTGCACGAAGATGATACGGATCGCCCTGCCATCCTGGTTGTGCCGGGCGGGGGATATGGTTACTGCAGTGAACGGGAAGGAGAACCCGTCGCGAGATGTTTTCATGAAGCAGGCTATCAGACCTTTGTTCTGACCTATACAACCAACCTTCTCTTCCTTGATCCTTTGATGGATCAGCCACTGAAGGATATCGCAAGAGCCGTGCGGATTCTGCGCTCAAAAGCAGAGGAATTCCATCTGATCAAGGACCGCCTCTTTGTCTGCGGGTTTTCCGCCGGCGGCCATCTTACCGCATCGCTCGGCAATTACTGGAATACGGTCAGTGATCCGGAATATGAAGGAATCAGCTGCCGGCCGGATGCGATGCTGTTATGCTATCCGGTCATCACCAGCGGTGAGTATACTCACCAGCATTCCATGGAAGCACTGCTTGGAAACAATCCTTCCCCGGAGCTTCTTCAGCACTGGTCCATGGAATGTCATGTGAATTCAGACACCCCGCCTTCCTTTGTGTTTCAGACTGCAGGAGATGAATCAGTGCCGGTGGAAAACAGTTTTCTGATAGCAAAGGCGCTGAAGCAGGCCGGTATTCCTTTCTCCTATCATGTATTCACAACCGGAGGACATGGTCTTTCCATTTCGACAGAAGAACTGATTGAACGGAAATACTGCAGCCTCTTTACCCTGGATCCGGTTTTCCGTCTTCTGGAAGCGTGCCAGGATGGCAGGGTTCCGGAAGCAGATCCTGATCTGGTCCAGGAAATGATCAGAAAGTTTGAGCCAAGAAGAAATCCGGATTACAAGGACTCCTCCAAAAAGGCAAACCATGAAGTATCCGTCTGGCCGCAGCTTGCGGACAGCTGGCTCAGAACTGTCATGGAATTCTGAAAATGACCCTGCTGCTGCACATTAAAATACCCGGAGCTCTGATTCTTGCCAGTGACTGCAGGGTCACCGGCAGAAAAAAAGATCGATATGGAAAGATCAATTATGTTGTCACGGACAGTGAACAGAAGACATTTCCCATAGGAAGGAATATGGCAGTCAGCTACTGCGGAAATGCCGATCCGAACGGTCTGCCCGCCTCCTTTCTTCTTGGAAAGGCAGTTTCTTCCATACACCCCTCGACTGTTCAGGAAGCAGCCGCATCCATGCAGGAATGGTTTACCGACAATCATATTCCGCGTCCTTCTCTTCTTTTCAGCGGATACAGCGCACAGGAGCCAATGGTTCTTTCTCTTCCATCCGATGCGGATCAGTTCAAAGATCAATATCCGGATAAGAATGTGTATGGAATTACCACCATGGGAGACAATCGGATTGCGGAGGCTCTGATTCACAGCGGACCAGTTGATTTTCATCAGCTGCGGATCAGGGACGCTGTTTCCTTTTCCGAACTGCTGATAAAAACAACCGCAGGACTGCAGCGGATAGAGAGCGGTATTCAGACGGTATCTGAGGCATGCGATATCCTGGTGATGACAGCCTCTGATCTGCGCTGGGTCAGACACGATTCAGAAATGTTCGGACAGCTTTGATCCGTTTTCTCAGAACAGAAGACAAAAAAGATGCGAAGGAGTATCACTTCTCTTCCGCATCTTTCATTTTCATCTTCTTCTGAACCATCAGCCCTTGAAAAAGGCATCAAAGAGTTTCTGCTCATCGGCGAGGATTTCATCCGTAAGCGGTTCTCTTGAATCTTTCTGCTTTTCGGAGATTCCTTCTGTCATGCGCACTGCTTTTCCGCCTTCAATCCGGAAAAAGTTCGGCGCAAATATTCTTTTTTCTCCGATCTCCACTTTGGTCTTATCTTCCGCTTCAAGGGTGTAATCAGACAGTACATCATGGAACAGTTCCAGCATCCTTGCGTATTCAGGAGCGCCGTCGGACTGTTTCACCGGTTTGCCCTCTTCCAGTACATACTTATCACGAAGGATTTCGTTTCCGTCTTCATCCCAGATATTCAGATACAGAATCTGATCCACGTGATATTCCGCTGCTTTTGCGGCTGCGGTTTCCAGTACGCTTCTGCACCAGGGACATTTCGGATCACCGATATACAGCCAGAAGCTGTCCCCGGCTTCTGTTTTCTGAATCACTTCAGCAGGAGTAGTTTTTACAAACGGGTTTGTTTCAGGGATTGTAATGGTGCGGTGTTCCTTTCCGCTGGAATTCGTCATCCCGTTCAATGCCTCATATTCTGTTTTAAACGCTGTTCCGGATGCTGTTTTGGCTTCCGTTGTGGATTCACATTCCTCAAACGCATCACAGCCATGATTTCCGGAAGAATTCGCCGGCTCAGCAGATGCGGCAGGTGCAGAATTACAGCCTGCCAGCATAAATACAGTCAGGACAGCTGTCAGTAACTTTCTCATATCAGTACCTCCACAATACGGTATTATATGTACTTTTCAGAAAAAAATGAAGATTATCAAAAATAATGCTTGCATTCAATTTAGGAGTGGGTTATTATAATCAAGCACTGTGAGTTGCGGTTCCTTAGCTCAGTTGGTAGAGCAACTGACTCTTAATCAGTGGGTCGAGGGTT
>CAMNFS010000070.1 GCA_946537255.1 uncultured Erysipelotrichaceae bacterium | reverse complement strand
CTGGGAACGGGATCCGCTGGAGGATTACCGGATCATCAATGAAGAACTTCGGCAGTATGACGCGGAACTTGCTCAGCGTCCGCAGATCGTTGTCGCAAACAAAATGGATACCGAGGAAGCTTCCGGGCAGCTTGAACGCTTTCGCAAAGCGTATCCGGATCTTAAGGTCATGGAATGCAGCACGTTGACGCATACCGGCATTGAAGCGGTTCTGTACGCGGCGATGGAAAAGATTGAAGAAGCCCGCAAGGCAGAAGAGACAAGGGAACCGGAAGAGGAAGTTGTCGTGTACCGTTATGAACCGAAGCGTCCGGACTTTGAAATCAGAAATCTCGGCAATCGCAGATGGAAGGTGGAAAGCGCCAAGGTGGACCGTCTTGCCGAACAGGTGAACTTTGACAATGCGGATGATACTTATGCGTTTGCTAGAACACTTGCGAAGATGGGAATTGATGCGGCCCTGAAGGAAGCAGGATGCAGAGATGGCGATCAGGTGATCGTAGGAACCTATATCATGGACTTTAACGATTGATGAGAGGACGGATATGATTGCGTTTATCAAGGGAACAGTGGAAAGCTATGGAAGCGACTGGCTGGTGATTGACCATGACGGCATGGGCTGGAAGGTCATGTATCCTCATACGGACCGCATCCATCTGAAAGAAGAGATCACCGTTCATACCTATCTGCACTATACGGAAACAGAGCTTTCTCTGTATGGGTTTGAAAGTCAGCAGGAGATGGAACTTTTCCTGCGTCTGATATCCGTCAAGGGTCTTGGACCGAAGACCGCAATGGCCATGCTTGCCAAAGCGGATGCGGATAAGATCATCCTGGCTGTAGAAAACGGAGATGTCACTGTCCTGAAATCCATGCCGGGCATCGGAGCGAAAACCGCAAGTCAGATCGTTCTTGATCTCAAGGGCAAGCTGGTTCCGGTTGCCGTAAAGGCAAAACAGGAGGTACAGACCTATCCGAAGGAAATTGAAGAGGCATGTGATGCCCTCAGAAATCTTGGATACCGGCAGAACGATATTTCTTCCGCTGCGGATTATATGATGAAGAAGCCGGGGGTCAGAACGGAGGAGTATATCCGGATCGGCCTGCAGTTTCTCATGAAAAAGAAACTTGGAGGATAAGCTATGAGTGATGAAGCGCGTCTTCTCTCCGCCGAGGCAAACGGAGAGGAAGAGGAGAGTCTGCGTCCCGCTACGCTGGAAGAGTATATCGGTCAGGATGCACTGAAGGAAAACCTCAGGATTTTCATTCAGGCCGCCCTGCAGCGGAATGAAAGTCTGGATCATGTTCTGCTGTATGGCCCGCCGGGTCTTGGTAAAACAACGCTTTCGTATATTCTTGCCCATGAAATGCATACGAATATCCGGACTGCCAGCGGGCCGAGCATAGAAAAACCGGGAGATCTTGCGGCGATTCTTTCCATCCTGGAACCGGGCGATGTACTGTTCATCGATGAAATCCATCGTCTGCCGAAGGTTGTGGAAGAAGTCCTGTATCCGGCGATGGAGGATTTCTGCATTGACGTGATCGTCGGAAAGGAAGCAGGCAGCCGCAGTGTACGTCTGGATCTGCCTCCGTTTACGCTTGTCGGCGCGACAACCCGGGCAGGAGATCTTTCTTCGCCGCTGCGTGATCGCTTTGGCATTGTTTCAAAACTGGAATATTACAATCATGATCAGCTGGCATCCATTGTGCGCAGAACCGCCAGAGTGCTGGGGGTAGTCATTGAAGAGCCGGCAGTCTATGAGATTGCCCGCCGCAGCCGGGGAACCCCGCGGATTGCCAACCGTCTGCTGAGAAGAATCCGTGACTTTGCGCAGGTGCTCAATCATGGTGTGATTTCCGAATCCGTTGCAAAGGACGCCCTGGAACGTCTTCATGTCGACAGTCTCGGGCTGGATGAAGTGGATCTCAGGTATCTGCGCGGAATTATTGAGCGGTTCAGAGGCGGGCCGGTCGGTCTTGAAGCACTGGCCAATTCAATCAGTGAAGAAACAACAACCCTTGAAGATGTCTATGAGCCATATCTCATCCAGATCGGCTTCGTCAACCGGACCAGCCGGGGAAGAGTCGCGACGGAGAAGGCTTATCAGCATCTTGGCATGAGCCGTCCCGGCAGTCAGACTACGCTGTTCTGAAAAAAACCGGCATGCATGGATCATGCCGGCAGCACATCAAGAGGTGATACGGACCGTTCCAGAATGGAGCGGTTTTTTGTTCTGCACCAGAGTTCCGCGTCTTTCCTGCTGAGAATCACAGGCTGGCGGTCATGAAATTGGGACTGCAGTTCCTCAGCTGGTTTTGTAAGGATCACAAAGTGAAGACCATCGCTCTGCCGCTGACACAGACCGCAAAGATGAATGGTTTCATTCCGATGAAAGTAGTATCGCTGTTTCGGCTGTCCGGACCATTCATAATATCCGCTGGCAGGAAGAATGCAGGGATGGCTGTTCTGAAAGAACGGACGGTCAAAACAGGTTTCGCTTCTGGCATTGATGACCAGCCTGGCTGACTGATAGCCCCATAGAAGCGGAACCGCCCGAAGTTTCTGATAGCGTATGTCAAACAGAAAGGACAATGCGGAAGATCCCGGACAGACTTCCTGAAGGGCAAGCGAAGAAAAAAGCTCATAGGAAAAGGCTTCCTTTGCGCGTGCAATCAGGTCCTCTATTTCCTTGTTTTCTCCATCATAGAAAAGATATCTGCAGCACATACCTGCATCATAGCATATGGATGCCAGGGAAGTTCCATGATGCGGTGAAATAGGAAATGAGATAAGATAAAGCAGTATGAAGTCTGCCAACCCACGAAGCCGGATCGGCGCGATGAAGCTCAGATATTACATGACGGTCACCGGTATGACAATCGGTATTTTTCTGATTCTCAATATTCTGCTTCAGATCCTGTACATGATTCTTGAGACAGAGCCTTATGTGCGGCTGGCAGGAGTGATTGTGCTTTTTATTCTGGTCTGTGTGCTTGTGCACCGGATTGTCAATGTACGCTGGATTGAAAAATGGACCCGGGTAGAAACAGAAGATACCGGCGTGACGGCACCGGAACCGGAATATGTGGTTGATGAGGAACTTGCAAAGGAACTGGAAGCGCAGGGGAGCACCCGCTTCAGCATTCCGGTTCTTTCCAAGCTGCTGAATCGGAAAAAACAGGAAGCGGAAACCGGAACAGCACCTGCTGTGGAAGAGAAGAAGGATACCGGAATCAAAGAAAAGCCGGACGATTCAAAGATGGAAGAGCCTTCAGTCAAAGAACCTTCACAGGATGAGCATGAATCGGAAGGATCTGACTGGAAAACCCTGTTTGAAGATCAGGAAACCGTTCAGCTTTCCGTAAGGAAAGAAGAGGAAAATCCACCTGTTTCATCTGTTCCAAAGGAACCGGTTTTACCCCGACACGCAAAGAGCGAGGATCAGACGCAGCCTCCTGTTGTTTCGGAAGGGAATTCAGACCATTCAAAGCGGAAAAAGAAAAAGGAGAAAGCAGGGGAAAACACCGAAACGGTTTCAGGAAGAAAGAAAACAGAACCTGTTTCAAGACGCAGCGAAAATATGGAACCAAACGAAGCTCCTTCTTCCTGGGCAGTCCCGTTTGATGAGATGCCGACAGCGGCACTGTCGTCTCTTCCTTCCTCCGATGCCGCTTCAAAAGAGCCATCTTCCCGTACGAAGGAAGTGGATTCCGCAAAAAGAGAACCGGCAAGGAAAAAGCACCGCCGGCTTTTTCACCGCAGGGAACAGACCATTCTTGAGGTTACCAATCACGCGGATGGAACTGCCTCTTCCCGCACGGTTACGGAAAAAGCAGCGAAGTCTTCTTCCCGTATGAAACCGGAAAAAGGAACGGACCGGAAGGTAAGGAAGGAAGAAAAAAAGAAGCCGGCGGAACCGGCTCGGAAAAAAGAGAATAAACAACCGGTGAAGAAAGAGGCAGAGAAGGGATCTTCCTGGTCGGTTCCTTTTGATGAGATGCCGACGGAAGAGATGCAGAAGGCGGTTGAAAATGCCCTTGATGGAGGATATAATCCCTTTAGCGATGACCGGAACAAGTAAGATCCGATGACTGACCACACAGAGAGTTTCCGGAAGGTGGAATGGAAACAGGCAGAGCGGATCGGAAGTCCTCCGTGAGCTGCGGTTCTGAACAAAGAGTAAGAACTGCCGTCTGCTGCACGTTACGCATTTGAGAAGCAACCAAGGTGGTACCACGCTCAGGGCGTCCTTGCACGGGACGTTTTTATTTTTGATGAGAAAAGAAAGGTGACAGGACATGAAAAAGAATCTAGCAACCAAGTATGACCATTCCGCCGTTGAGGAAGGACGGTATGACAAATGGGTCAAGGCCGGCTATTTCACTGCCGGAGACAAATCAAAGGACCCGTTTACCATTGTGATTCCGCCGCCCAATGTCACCGGTATTCTTCATATCGGCCACGCCTGGGACAATACACTGCAGGATATCATTTCCCGATACAAGCGGATGCAGGGATTCGACATGCTGTATCTGCCGGGCATGGATCATGCCGGAATCGCAACCCAGGCAAGAGTGGACGCGCGTCTGAAATCAGAAGGAATTTCCCGCTATGATATCGGCCGGGAAAAGTTTCTTGAAAGGGCATGGCAGTGGAAAGAAGAATACGCGGCAACCATTCGGAAACAGTGGGCGAAGCTCGGAAACAGTCTTGACTATACAAGAGAGCGCTTCACGATGGATGAAGGCTTCAATGACGCGGTCAGGCATGTATTTGTCACTCTTTACAATGAGGGACTGATCTACCGGGGCTGGCGGATTATCAACTGGGATCCCGAGGCAAGAACCGCTCTCAGCAACATTGAGGTGAATTATCAGGACGATCCCGGAAAAATGTATTACATGCGTTACCGGGTCAGTGAAACAGGGAAGGAATTCACGGTCGCGACGACCCGTCCGGAAACGATGTTCGGTGATGTCTGCGTTGTAGTCAATCCGAAGGATGAGCGGTTCAAGGACATGATCGGCATGCATACGGTCAATCCGGCAAACGGGGAAGAACTTCCGATCATCGGTGATGACTATGTGGATATTGAATTCGGAACCGGAGCGATGAAGTGCACGCCGGCACACGACCCGAACGACTTTTTGATCGCGGAACGCCATGGTCTGTCCAAACCCATCTGCATGAATCCTGACGGCACGATGAATGCCCTGGCAGGAGTGTTTGAAGGGATGGACCGCTATGAATGCCGTGATCAGCTGATTGATCGGATCAAGGCCGAAGGCAATCTCATCAAGATCGAGGACATTACGCATAATGTTGCGCATTCGGAACGCACCAACTGCGTTGTTGAACCGTATCTTTCCCAGCAGTGGTTCGTGAAGATGAAACCGCTCGCGGAGGATGTGCTTGCGCATCAGAAGAATGAAGAGGAAAAGATCCATTTCTATCCGGAACGCTTTGAAAAGGTCTTCTCACAGTGGCTTGAGAATATTGAGGACTGGTGCATATCCCGTCAGCTCTGGTGGGGACACCGGATTCCCGCGTGGTACAACAAGGAAACCGGAGAAACCTATGTCTCAGAGACTGCTCCGGAAGATCCTGAAAACTGGGTGCAGGATGAAGATGTTCTGGATACCTGGTTCTCATCTGCGCTCTGGCCGTTTTCCACTCTTGGCTGGCCGGAGGAAACCGAAGACTATCAGCGGTATTATCCGACTTCCACAATGGTTACCGGATATGACATTATCTTCTTCTGGGTTGCGAGAATGGCGTTCCAGGGCCGGCACTTCACCAAAAACCGTCCCTTCCGGGATGTTCTGATTCATGGCCTGATCCGCGATGCCAAAGGCAGAAAGATGTCGAAATCCCTTGGCAACGGAATTGATCCGATGGAGGTCATCGATCAGTACGGTGTCGATTCGCTTCGCTTCTTCCTGACGACCAACAGTACTCCGGGACAGGATATGCGCTATATTCCGGAAAAAGTAGAAGCCTCCTGGAATTTCATCAACAAGCTGTGGAATGCGTCCAGGTTTGTTCTGATGAATCTTCCGGATGACATGACCATGAAGGATGTGGATCTTTCCGTCCTTTCTTCCAGTGACGCCTGGATTCTCAGTAAGCTGAATCTTGTTCTGGATCATGTCACGGAAAATATGGAGAAATATGAATTCGCGCTGGTTGGAAATGAGCTGTATTCCTTTGTCTGGAATGATTTCTGCTCGTGGTATATCGAACTGTCCAAGGCGAGCCTTTCCGATACGGATCCTTCTGTCGTGAAGGGAGCTCAGTCCACACTGCTTGTCATGCTGAATTCGATTGTCCGGCTTCTGCATCCGTTCATGCCGTTTGTGACTGAGGAAATCTATCAGATGATGCCGCACGAAAAGGAAAGCATCTGTCTGGAAACCTGGCCGGAGAAGACAGCCAATCTGCCTGTGACAGATCTGGAAGGAATGGACCGTCTGATCTCAGTGATTTCCAAAATACGGGAAGTCAAGACAGCGAATGATCTCAAGCCGGGAACCCATCTTGATATTGTGATCCGTGATCTTGACGGCAATACCGTTCAGGTCGGGGCAACCGAACGCGCAATGCTGGAACGGCTTGCCAAAGTCAGCTACTGTCCGGATCTTGCCGGTGAACTTTCCGTTCATCCGGTAACCGGCGGAAGTCTGTATATTCCAAGCGGACAGCTGATGGATGTGGAAGCGGAAACGCTCCGTCTGAACCAGGAGAAAGACCGTCTGGAAAAAGAACTGGACCGTTCCGAGAAGATTCTTTCCAATAAAGGCTTCCTTGCCAAGGCACCGAAGGAAAAGGTGGACAGTGAAAAACAGAAGCAGACGGATTACCGCCGTCAGCTTGATGCCGTGCTCGCAAGACTTTCCGAGCTCGGCAGATGATTGTGCTATAATTCTTTTAACAGACAACAGTCTGCATGACTGCGAATAAAGATCATCAGGAGTTTATAGTATGAGTAAAAAGAAAAGTTTAGGCACCTCCATTCTGAAAGCGGCATTCGGAACAGCTGCTGCAGGGGCAGCTGCGTACAGCAGCTACGCGTATTACATTTTCCGTCAGGCCTTTGATTCCGCACATTCCCGGTTCCATCCCAATGGACCCGTATCTGACAGTCTGATGCTGGCAGAAGGCAGCGACTGGCTTCGTGAAAGCGTGCGTACCGATGATTATCTGCAGAGTTATGATGGTCTCACCCTGCATGCAGTGCGGGTAGAGAATCATCCGGATTCTTCGCTCTGGATGATCATGGTTCCGGGCTTCCATCGCTGCGCTCTGGATCTTCTTCACCTGATGCGGGAAGCGGATGCACGGGGCTTCAACATGCTTGTTCTGGATCCGCGCGGAAGCGGACAGTCCCAGGGACGCTTTACTGGTCTTGGCTGGCCCGAGCATTATGATCTTATCTCCTGGGTGAACTATCTCGTCGTTCTCCGTCCGGAAGCTAAAATCACACTCTATGGCGTGGACATGGGCGGCAATACGGTTATGAATGCGCTTGGAGATTACATGCCGGCGAATGTCAAGGCGGCTGTGGAAGAGGGCGGCTATTCCGAAATCAGGGAAGAACTCGTATTTCTTGCGGATAAGTACACCTCGATTCCGACCCGGCCGTTCTTACCGGCAATTGACCTTTTCGTCAAACAGTTCCTGCATTTCAGCATGAAGGATATTTCGACCCTGCGTCAGCTTGGCCAGAGTGAAGTTCCGCTGCTCATCCTGCATGGCAGTGATGATGTGATGGTACCTGAGTCCATGGCAGAGGACTGCGCAAGAGCGTGCCGTTCGGATACGGAGCTTGTTGTCCTCAGTTCGACGGGATTCGGCGGATGCCGTTACCATGAGGATTACGCAGACGTGATCTTTGATTTTGCGAAAAAGCACAGCAGCTGAAATGATCCCCGGTCCTGTACCGGGGATTTTTTGCGGATGGGATCACATCGACTGAAGATGATCGAAGATTGAACCCGGTTTTTCCATCGGAAGAAATTCCTGTCTGTCTGAATGATGAACGGATCGGATTCTTGTTAACGGAAGAAGTACAGTATGGTGCTTATCTTTCAGCCGCCAAGCATGCAAGAATGCTTTCGAATGATGATTTCATTCACTATCACTGTCGGAGAGCGGCGGACTGATGGATGCCTTTCCGTATTATGTGCAGGAAAGTCAGTTGGTTTTGCAAGACCATGATCGGACTGAAAGATGATGCAGTTTCCCGGTTCTTTAAAGGAAGTTTTCAGTTAGGGATAAATAATCTTACGCTGTGATATTTTCCCATCCACATGATTTCTGTTTCTGAAGGCGGTGGGTAATTGAAACTGTAAAAAACTCCGCTGATGTTCTTTCCGCAGAAGATCCATTGCGTGGCCGTATTCTTTCTTTCCTGAATCTTTCTGTGAAAGGATTCGTTCCGGATCGCTGTATGAAACAGAAAAGGAACGACTGGAAACGGAAAATGAAAAAAAGATGGAGATCCCGATGAGGAAACATGCAGGAATGGTGTGTCCGAAAACCGGAAAAACACGCGGCAATGAATGACTGTGATGCTAAGTGAAAGGAAAGAGGTGGGGAACTGAAATACAGGCGGAACATGCATGCATACTAAGGCGGAGAGTCTCTGCGCATTCCTGTTTCAAAACGCTCCGTAAAGTGCCTGGAAAGGCTGAATGCGCTTGTTTAATCATTATTCGTGTTTTATAATTCCATCAGTAGAAAGACTACAATAATCGAAAGAAAGGATGGCTTATGGCTGGAAAAAAGTACGTCTACAAATTTGCAGAAGGAAACGGTTCCATGCGCGAACTTCTCGGCGGCAAAGGTGCAAACCTCGCTGAGATGAGCAATCTTGGAATGCCGGTTCCTCAGGGTTTTACAATCACTACGGAGGCCTGCACAGCGTATTACGCTGACGGGAGGAAGATTTCCAAGGAGATTCAGAAACAGATTGATACACATGTATCCTGGCTCCAGAAGGAAACCGGAAAGAAACTCGGTGATAAGAAGAACCCGCTTCTTGTTTCCGTCCGTTCCGGTGCCCGCGCATCCATGCCGGGTATGATGGATACCATTCTCAACCTCGGTATGAATGACGATGTTGTTGAAGTGGTTGCAGCCGCTACCGGAAACAAGCGTTTCGCATATGACAGTTACCGCAGATTCGTTCAGATGTTCTCTGATGTTGTCATGGGTCTCAGTAAATCCAAGTTTGAAGAGATCATTGACGAAATCAAGGAGAAGAAGGGCGTTAAGCTCGATATCGATCTTGATGCAGAGGATATGGTTGAACTGACCAAACGGTTCAAGGCATTCTACAAGAAGAATCTGAAGGAAGAATTCCCTCAGGATCCTTCTGTGCAGCTCAACCGTGCGATCATGGCGGTATTCCGTTCCTGGATGAATGACAGAGCGATCTTCTACCGGAAGATGAATGATATTCCGGAAAGCTGGGGAACAGCAGTCAACGTGCAGTCCATGGTTTTCGGAAACATGGGTGATGACTGCGGAACCGGTGTTGCGTTTACCCGCAATCCGGCTACCGGCGAAAAGAAACTGTTCGGTGAATTCCTGATGAATGCACAGGGTGAAGACGTTGTTGCAGGAATCCGTACACCGCAGCCGATCGCAGAGCTGAAGAAGACCATGCCGGATGCCTACAAGCAGTTTGTCGACATCTGCAACCGTCTTGAAAAGCATTATCATGATATGCAGGATATGGAGTTTACGATTGAACACGGCAAACTCTTCATGCTGCAGACAAGAAACGGCAAGCGGACTGCTGCCGCAGCCCTCAAGGTTGCTGTAGACATGGTCAAGGAAAAGCTTGTCACTGTTGATCAGGCTCTGCTTATGGTTGAACCGAAGCAGCTGGATGACCTTCTCCATCCGCAGTTCAATGCAGCGGATCTCAAGGCTGCCAAGGATCGTGTGATCGCCAAGGGTCTTGCGGCTTCACCTGGCGCAGCTTCCGGTCAGGTTGTATTCACAGCTGAAGATGCGAAGAAATGGGTTGAGGAAGGCAAGAAGGTTGTTCTTGTCCGTCTTGAAACTTCTCCGGAAGATATCGAAGGCATGCATGTTTCCGAAGGTATCCTCACAGTTCGCGGCGGTATGACCAGCCACGCTGCGGTTGTTGCGCGCGGTATGGGCGCATGCTGTGTCAGCGGATGCGGAGAGATCAAAGTCAACGAAGCGAAGAAGACATTTGAAGTCAATGGAAAGAAGTTCAAGGAAGGCGATGTGATTTCCCTCGACGGTTCCACAGGTCTTGTATATGAAGGTGCCGTCAAGACAGAACCGGCAAGCATTTCCGGAAACTTCAAGACCTTCATGGACTGGGCGGATGCACGCCGTACTCTGAAGATCCGTACCAATGCCGATACACCGGCTGACGCAAAGCGTGCTGTCGAATTCGGCGCGGAAGGTGTCGGACTTGTCCGTACCGAGCACATGTTCTTCAACAGCGCAGAACGTATTATGGCAATCCGCATGCTGTGCGTTGCCCAGGATACAGAACAGAGAAAGAAGGCTCTTGATCTTCTTGAACCGATGCAGCAGGAAGACTTCGAAGGTATTTTCGAGGCAATGGGCGGACGCAATGTTACAATCCGTCTCCTGGATCCGCCTCTCCATGAGTTCCTGCCGAAGACAGAAGCTGAGGCAAAGGATGTTGCCAACGAGATGGGCATCACCGTCAAGGATGTTGAAGCAGCCGCTTCCGCACTCCATGAGTTCAACCCTATGATGGGTCACAGAGGCTGCCGTCTCGATGTGACTTATCCGGAAATCGGTGAGATGCAGACCCGCGCGATCATCAAGGCTGCGATGGCTGTCAATAAGAGACATCCGAGAATGAAGGTTGTTCCGGAAATCATGATCCCGCTCGTCGGTGAACCGAAGGAGCTGGAGTATGTTGCCAAGATCGTCAGAGAAACCGCTGACGAAACCATCAAGGCTGCCAAGTCCAGACAGACCTATAAGGTCGGAACCATGATCGAAATTCCGCGTGCCGCTCTGCTTGCAGGTGAGATTGCCAAGACTGCTGAATTCTTCAGCTTCGGAACCAATGACCTGACTCAGATGACATTCGGATTCTCCCGTGATGATGCGGGCAAGTTCCTGG
>CAMNFS010000069.1 GCA_946537255.1 uncultured Erysipelotrichaceae bacterium | reverse complement strand
ATGCGGCAACCCCTGCTCTTTGGGACAGAGTCAAGGAGACTTCTCCGCTGGCTCCCCATGTCAGTGATCCGATCGACATCGCTAACGGCGCTCTGTTCCTGGCATCGGATGAATCCAGATGCATGACAGGTTCCGAGCTTGTCATGGACTGCGGATACATGGCGCACTGATTCCTTCTTTCAAAAGAACCGGCGAAACCGCCGGTTTTTCATTTCTTCGTGCCGCTGTTTCTGAAAGCGGAAAGAAAAGACCATCCAAGAAGGAATAAGTAGATCAATAGGGCGGTTAAGACAAACTGAATCAGAAACAGAAGCGGACGGAACTGGAAGGTGATCGTATCATGATCCATGGCGCCCATGGCATAGACATGACTGAGCCGCCAGCCAAATCCGATCTGAAGGGTGATTTCTCCTCCATGCATGGTCCAGGCAAGAGGAAGTATTCCCTGCTTCAGATAGACGAAATAATTGATCGCGGCCCCTGCAAGCATGATAATCAGGGCGATCAGAAAAGCAGTAAGCAGCCGTTTCATGGTCGGTCCCTCCTTTTCTACAAGGTACCATGTCCATGGAAAAAGAAAAAGGAGGCATGCTTGACCTGCATACCTCCCCGACCGGAGAATCTCCGGAATGGCGGGTATTACTTCTTCTGAACGTATTTCTGAATATCCAGAGTAATAGCGATGAAGATAACGATACCGATCGCGATGTACTGCGCGTTTGCGTCAACACCAAGGTACTGCAGTGCAACCTTGAGAAGCTCGAGGACAGCAACACCGATCAGCGCCGAACTGACCTTACCGCGGCCGCCGGTAACAGAGACACCGCCGAGCGCGCAGGCAGCGATCGCTTCCATTTCATAACCAAGACCGGTATTGACAGAAGCACCGCCGGCTTTGGCGCCGATCATGAATCCGGAAAGCGCATAGAACGCTGCGGCCTTCGCGTAAATAATGACCATCGTCTGATTGACAGGAACACCGGCGACTTCAGCAGCCTGCTTGTTTCCGCCGATTGCGTACATATACTTTCCATGACGGGTCATGTTGAAGATGAACCAGGTAATGCCGGACATGATCAGGGCAATCCATACCAGTCCGGAAATACCGAGTATCTTTGCGGAAATTCCGGTGTAGGCCGCAGTGTATCCGCCGAGCGGAGTAGCGCCTGTGTAGATCAGACCGAGACCATAGATGATTTCCATCATGGCAAGTGTTGCGATAAACGGAGGAACACTCAGATAAGCGATGAAGAAACCGGTGATGGATCCGAAAATCGCCGCGACGATCATGACGATGATCAGAACAAGCCAGGGGTTCAGCGGATTCATGCCCGGGAAGAACTTACCTGCATAGTCGATTTTCTGAAGCAGTGTTCCGGCAAGGCAGGCAGAGAAACCGATCATACGTCCTGCGGAGAGGTCGCATCCGCCGGTAATAACACAGCCCGCGATACCAAGAGCGATGACAATACGATAACTCATGTTCGCAAGAATGTTTGCGAAGTTATTCATCGTGAAGAAGTTCTTAGATGTCAAACCTGTGTAGATGACAAGGATGAACATGACAACAATGACACCGTAGTTGATCATGAAATCCTTGAAATTAAATTTCTTAGTCTTTTCCATTTTTTTATCCTCCGACTCAGAACATTGTTGCGTAGCTCATTACCTTTTCCTGTGTCATGTCAGCCGGATCGGTAATTTCACCTCTCAGGTGACCGTCGCACATGACATAGACACGGTCTGCCATTCCAAGCAGCTCAGGCATTTCAGACGAGATCATGATGATGGCCTTGCCCTGCTGAGCAAGATCTTCCATGATTTCATAGATTTCGTGTTTCGCACCGACGTCGATTCCTCGTGTCGGCTCATCCATAATCAGGATATCCGGATCATTCGCAAGCCATCTCGAGACAATTACCTTCTGCTGGTTTCCGCCGGAGAGGTTGGCGATATGCTGTTCCTTGGAAGGCGTTTTGATCCGGAGCTTTTCAATACTGTCATCGACAACCTTGTTGATGGCAGGATGATCCAGTACGAATCCGTATTTCAGATATTTGTTGTATACGCTTACACCAACATTGTCTTTGATCGAAAGACATCCGAGAATACCGGTACCGCGGCGGTCTTCCGTAATCATTCCAAGACCGGCGTTCATCGCGTCCTTAGGCTTTTTGATCTTGACTTCCTTGCCATGAACCTTGATGGTTCCGCCGGAAAGATTTCTGATTCCGAAAATTCCTTCCATCAGTTCGGTTCTCTGAGCGCCGACCAGGCCGCCGAATCCGAGAATTTCTCCTTTTCTGAGATTAAAGGAAACATCCTGGAAGGAACGCGGGTGAATCGAGGAAATGTGATCGCATTCGAGAATAACTTCACCGATTTCATGGTGATGTTCCGGATAGACGTTTGTAAGCTCACGGCCTACCATCTTGGTGATGATCTCATCCGTTGTCAGTTCATCCGCTCTCCACGTTCCGACATAAGTTCCATCACGCATGACTGTAATGTCATCCGCAATCTGCTTGATCTCATCCATCTTGTGGGAAATATAGATCATCGCGCAGCCCTTGTCGCGAAGATCATTCATAATCTTGAAGAGGAAGTCAACTTCCTTATCCGAAAGAGAAGAAGTCGGTTCATCGAAGATGATGACCTTTGCGTCATGAGAAACTGCCTTCGCAATTTCTACACACTGCATCTGTCCGATGGAAAGTGTGCCAAGAAGCGCTTTCGGATCGAAATCCAGTCCAAGCTCAGCCAGCCACTTGCTTGAGAGTTTGTTCATCTCTTCATGATCAATCACCTGAATCGGACCATATTTTTTCACGGGGAAACGTCCAAGGTACATGTTTTCCGCAATGCTTCTGGCCGGAACCGGCTGAAGCTCCTGATGCACCATGGCGACACCCTTTTTCATTGCATCGTCAGGATCCTTGATTTCGGTTTTCACACCGTCAAGGTAAATCTCTCCTTCATCCATGGAATAGATTCCGAAGAGACATTTCATAAGCGTGGATTTACCTGCGCCGTTCTCCCCCATCAGGGCATGTACTGATCCGGGACGGATCGCAAGCTGTACATGATCCAGGGCTTTCACACCGGGGAATGACTTGCAGACACCTTTCATTTCAAGTTTGTACTCCGCCATTTGTATCCTCCGTAAATGATTTTTCACTTCTGATAAGAAGAATGCGGGTGCACAAACCAATGTATGCACCCGCATCCAAAATTGCCTGTCTGTAAGATTACTTCAGGGAATCAAGGATAGACTGAGCATTGTCCTTTGTAACCTTGACGTAGTCACAGCCGATGTAGTATTCATTGGTCTTTCCAGTCAGGAAGTTTACTGCAGCGTCTGCAGAACTGTGGGACTGAGCAATGTGATCATTGAATACGGTACCGGTGATAGCTCCGGAAAGAACGTCTTCGCAGACTTCTGTCAGAGCGTCGACACCAACGAGGTAGATGTCTTTTCCAACTGTACGGCCTGCATCCGCAATTGCCTGCTTTGCGCCAAGAGCCATCGCATCGTTGTTGCAGAATACTACTTCAACATCGTTGCCGAACTGACCAAGAGCGTTCGCAACCAGCTGCTGGCCCTGTGTCTGATCCCAGTTACCAACCTGATCAGAGAGGCAGTTCACTTCGAGACCCTTGTCTGTGAGAGCCTTGACGGAGAATTCTGTACGATACTGCGCATCAACGTTCTCAGGATCGCCTTCGATCATGATGTAGTCAACTTTGCCGTTCTTGTTGAAGTCGATTGCATCGAGACCGAGGTCAGCGATGATTTCACCCTGCATGGTACCGGACTGACGAGCGTCGCATCCTACATAAGTAACTTTCCAGCCGTTGTCCTTCCAACGTGCTTCTTCGGACTCATCCGGTTCACGGTTGATGTAAACCAGCGGAATGTTGGCAGCTACGACCTTATCGGTGATGGTAGCAGCGGAAGAAGAGTTAACCGGGTTGATGATCAGAACATCGACGCCGTCAGTGATGAAGGTATCGATCTGGTTTGTCTGAGTAGCCTGGTCGTTGGCACCGTCTGCGATTGTGATGTTTTCCTTGGAGAAGCCCAGGGAAATAAGATAGTTCTCAAGTTCTGTACGGAACAGTGTCATGAAGTTGTCAGAGAACTGATAGATGCAGACACCAACCTTCTTTGTGGAAAGATCACCGTCTGTTGCAGCGGCTGCTGCCTCAGCTGTTGCTGCAGGAGCTGCTTCTGCTGTTGCTGCGGGAGCTTCCGAAGCTGCCGGAGCAGGTGTGCCTGCGGATGTGCTGGCGCCACACCCGACCAGAGATACAGCCATCAGTGTGGAAGCCATTGTAGCTAAGAACTTTTTCATGGAATTTCTTCCCTCCTATTTTTCATGCCGGACAGGTGTTCTTCCTTCCGACAATGGAATTAAAACACTCTGCTCTCTTCAAAAAAATAGAAAAATCTTTTCTGATTCTTGAAAATTCTTTGAACTTCAAAACAGCGGTTTTTTACTGTTTTTTTGTGTTTTCTTCAGTTTTATCGCTGATTTTTGGAATCGTTTCATTGAAATAAAGGGTACTGATTTTTCGGACTTTCTGTTCCGATGGTTTTCTGTTTCTGGGAAAAACTCGGAAAAAATCTCCTATTTCCGGAGATTTCCTTCCCTGATATTTTTTTCCAGAAGTTCTTCTGTCACCTCGAAAATCTGCTGCGAGCCAAGCGCCGTTTTATTCTGACGCTTCATGACCTGGCTGAGACAGACATCATGTTCCTTCCAGTCACCGCCGTTGTTGCTGTCATTCAGAAGCAGCGGCTGAAAATTATCCATCGCGTGGGCAAATCTGGATTCCGGTGTTTCCCATGCCTCGAACTCTTCGAATATTGCCCTGAGATCCTCTCTCTGATCCTCCGGCAGAATTCCGAATATCCGTTCGGCGGCTGCTTCCTCCCTCATTTTCTGAGTCTTAAGCCCTTCTTCGTCATACGCATAGGTATCCCCGGCGTCAATCTCTACCACATCATGAATCAGACACATGATCATGACCCGGCCGATGTCCACTTCCGCGTTGGAATACTCTTTCAGAATATATGCCATGACACCGAGATGCCACGCATGTTCCGCGTCGTTTTCCCGTCTTCCGTTTCCTGAGAGATGGGTCTGTCGGAATATGTTCTTTTCTTTGTCCAGTTCAAGTATGAACTCGAGCTGCTTTTTCAGTCGCTCATCCATTTTCAGTCCTTCCTTTCCCGCCATGGTTCCGTTCCAGTTCCAGAAGATATTTCTTCCGTTCAAGCCCGCCTTCATATCCAACCAGGCTTCCGTCTGATCCGATCACCCGATGACAAGGCACAATCAGCCAGACCGGGTTTCTGTTCAGCGCTCCGCCGACAGCCTGTGCCGACATGCGGCGGATCTTTCTTCTTTCGGCGATTTCAGCCGCAATCTCTCCATAAGTCACAGTGGATCCGTATGGAACCGTCTTCAGTATTTCATACACTTCCATCTGAAACGGGGTTCCCCGGATCATGATATCCGGCATAAAGTCCGGAATACTTCCAGTGAAATATTCCTTCAGCCATCGTTTGGTCTGCTGTACCGCATACGGAGCGGGTTCTTCTTCCCTCTTTTCACAAGGGTCATCGATAAACTTCACATCAGTGACCATGTTTCCTTCCGCGCTGATACCAATCATACCGATCGGTGACTCAAAGAACCATTTCCGACGGTCTTCGATTCTGTTTCCGCTCATGGAACATCCTTCTTTCCGAATCTTCTCTTGATTCTGCATCTGCAGGATATATGAAAGATCATACATCATCTGTCGAAGAGTCATATCTGTATTCACACCTCATGAAAAAGAAAAAGCAGCTTCCTGTCCATAAACCAGAACAGTTCCGCCATTGAAGAACTGAAATAAGGGAAATGCAGAGCTTTCGTTCTTCATTGAAACGTCAGGGTATGACAGCGGTACGGATGGCGTTTCCGCCGCTGTCTTTCTTTTTTTCGGACCGCCGTGTTTCCAAGAGACACCTTGGGTTCCTGCCATGCTTTACAGAAGAGCTGAACCAGGCCCTGCGCTGTCTGAATCAAAGACGCAAGTCAGTTTTTCTGACCGCTCATTACAAAGACCTGTCTTCTGACAAAGCCTTTCATGTAAAAGCCCGGCCATTTTCTGACCGGGCTGGTAAGCAGCGGTTTTCCCGTTATTCTTTCGATTGATCCGGCTTTTCAACCAGATAAGGAATTTCCGGACCGGGCATGCCTTGATTTGGAGTTTCCGGAATGGAAGGATCCTCTTCCGGCTGATTCGAATTCATCGAACATCTCTGAATATAAACTCCGCCATTGGGGCATTTTCCATTTCTGTATGCATTCCTTCCGCAATTATCTCAGCCGGCAACATGTTCCAGCTCCTCCCTGGATACATCCTGTCCAAAGACCTTCTCTTCCCGTGTCTTTTCTGTGTCTGTCATAAGCATCCTACTGATACCTGTCATAACCAATGAACCGCAGGCTCTGTCAAAGAAGGGGCATTCATTCACCCTTTCTGCTTCCACAGGCCTTTCTGACAGGCAGATGCGCTTATTCCAGATTAACGTAATAGAGAAGATCCAGAAGCTGATTATCCGTAATTTCGGTATTCCCCTGCAGATCTCTGTAAATCGTTGTTACATAGAGATCGGTTCCGTTCTCTGTTTCTCCGCGTTCCAGAACCTTGTAATTGGTTCCCGAAACAAGCTGGGTCGCCAGAAGCGCAGCCGGCTTGAGCGCCAGTCCATCCTGACTGAACATCACTGCCTCCGCAGCCGCTGTCGCATTTTCATCCGCGAACATGACCGGTTTGCCGGACGCTTCCCTTATGGTCCAGCCGCCGGTGACTGCTTCTTTGTTTCCCGCTTCCTTTGTCCTGAGATCAAGCACATCAATCTCCTGAATCCGGGAGATGACGGGATTTCCATCCAGCGGCTCATAAACAACAATCATGCTCCAGAAAGAACGGGGCTCCGCTGTAACAGTCTTAGACATGCAGAGATAAGCGTAATTGGATCCGGACACAACCTGACTGGCCAAAATATCCACCGGTTCATAGCTGACGCCGACCATTCCATCCATCGCTTTCTCAAACCGGCTGATTTCCTCTTCTGTAAGATAGCAGTTGAACTCCGTGTTGATTTCCCAGCCTCCGACCTTCTTTTCTTCTTCCGCTCTGGGGGTTTCTGTCACGGCAGCAGCCGCTTCCGAAGGGACCGGTGTTTCCTGCGGTTTTGCCTGTTCCGCCTGCCTGCCGCATCCGGTCAGAATCAGTGCGGCACTCATTGCCGCGGCATAAGAATACATTTTTTTCATTTCTTTCCTCCCGGGGTTTCTCACCCGCCATTGAAACAACAGACAGCCGCAGAATGCTGCAGAATCTGTTTTTTTATTCCGATACATAATACAGAAGATCCAGAGGGACATTCTCCGTTACCTGAATGGTATCCTTTGAATCTATGTATACCGTTGTAACATACAGAACCGTTCCTGAACCATTTTTCTGATCACATCGGGTCAGAATTCTGTAATTGGTTCCGGATCCGGACTGGGTACCACGCAGAGCAACCGGCTGATACGCCTCTCCTTTAAAATCCGCAAGCGCTTCTCTTGCAATCCGTGCCACCTCGGGGCTTGTCGCAAGGGATGCCCGCTCAAAGGCAGGCAGTACACTCCATCCCTTCTCTTTTTCCGAGCCTGCACTCCCCGAAGCATGTACATCGGAAGGATCAAGGATTCTGACTCCTTTCATGGACGCAGTGCCCTGTGTGGTTTCTGAAACGGTCACAACCGCGTAATTGGTTTCCGCAGGATCCGTTTTGAATTCAAGCGCAAGGCAGGCATAGTTCTTTTCCGGGCCGTTCTCCTGTTTGGCAAGCACATCAATGGCTTCATATTCGGCATTCTCCGCGGATGAAGAAGCACTGGCAAACCGCTCGCCTTCCTCCGCCGTGACCTGAACCCCGAAACTCTCATTCACCTGCCAGCCCCCGAATACCGTTCCAACCGGGCCTGGGGCAGCTGTTTCAGCAGCGGCTTCCTGCTTGGACTGAGGTTTCATCCTCATAACTGCCCAGCCAATGCCTCCTGCAGCCAGTATTGAAGCAGCCACAGCGGCCGCCACCGCCTCTTTTCTGAGTCTTCGCTTCAATTACCATCACCCCTTTCAAGGCTGATGGTAACAGTTTATCCCAAAATTCATCTGCCCGTGTAAAAACCTGTTTCACTGCTTCCTGGTCTGTCTTTTTCAGAAATGATGCAGACGGTCTTCAGAAAACCTTCACTTTTCCCCGTTATTCTTGACACTGTACCTGATGAAAGGAGTACAGGAAATGAAAGATACAGCCGAAAAGAAAGCAAAACAGATTCTCACAGCCTTCACGCTCGCACTGACCCTGGCAGCCTGCGGAAGCACTGCTGAAGCAAAGGCGGAAAGCTCTGCAGTAACAGCCACGCTCAGCACGGAAGAAACTGCATCGGTGGTTCATACCGTATCATCGCAGGAAGGAACGGCGCTTGATACAGCGGATATGTTCACGGAACGGGACCTCGAGCAGAGTGCTGATCTCAGCAAGGCAGTAAGCTGTCCTCTGAGCAGCGGGAAGAACATCTCCATTACAGAAGAGGGCGTATATGTCCTGACAGGAGAAGCCACGGATGTCACGGTTACCGTGAACGCCCCTTCGGACGCAAAGGTCCAGATTGTACTGGACAATGTCACTGTTACCAACACTGACCATCCGGTGATTGATGTAATCAGTGCCGACAAGGTATTTGTCACAACCACAGACGGCACCAGCACGCTTACCGTAAGCGGAACCTTTTCAGAAGACGGGGATACCAAAAAAGATGCCGTGATCTTCTCAAAGGATGATCTTGTGCTGAGCGGAAATGGAACCCTGAGGATTGTATCCTCCGACAACGGGATCACTTCAAAGGATGATCTGAAGATCACCGGCGGAACCTATGTGATCGAGGCGAAGGACCATGCCCTTGAAGCCAATGACTCCATACGGATCGCCGACGGAACCCTGACACTGACGGCCGGCAAGGACGGCATTCATGCGGGTGATGATGACGATGACACGGTCGGATTTGTTTATATCGGAAACGGAACCATCAATATCAGCGCAGGAGATGACTGCATCCACGCGGTAACGATTGCCCAGATCGACAGCGGATCCATCACTGCCGAAGGACATGAAGGAATTGAAGCGACCTGGGTTCAGATCAACGGCGGAACCATTGTTCTGAACGCATCTGATGACGGCATCAATGCGACCCGCAAATCCGGTTCCTATACCACACTTGCCGAATTCACCGGCGGTGATGTCACAATTACCATGGCCTCCGGTGATACCGATGCGGTGGACTCCAATGGAAACCTGGTCATCAGCGGCGGAACCATCAATATTACCGGACAGTCCGCGTTCGATTTTGACGGCAGTGTATCCTTTACCGGCGGAACCGTGATTGTAAACGGCAAAGAGCAGACCCAGATCACCGGCTCCATGATGAAAGGCCAGGGCATGGGAATGCAGAATGATGGATCCATGCCTCAGGGCGGAATGAACGGCGGCATGCACAGACGCGCATAAGCCTGATCAGTCACAGGAAGTTCCTTCTTCAGGGACTTCCTTTTTCTGTTTCTTCATCGAGGAAGTTTCGGTGTCAGTAAACAACGCAGGTTGTGCAATCCATGCGATAATAAAACCGGAACGGAGGACATTTCATGGCGGTATATTTTATCCTTGCAGTGCTGGTGATTGCCAACGGCATACGCGCATCCATAAAACAACGGAATGACATTCATGCCGTGTCCCTGATCATGACCGTTCACATCAGTGTGGCCATCAGTTTTCTGGTTTTCCCCTACTTTGCCGCCAGTGCGGAAAACTGGTTCTTCGCACTGTTTTCCTCTGTCCGCTACGGAGCCAGCGCGCTCACCATGAACGTCAACAGCAATGTCAAGCCTGCCTTTGAACACCCCGGAGCGCTGTCGACATGCTATATCATTCTTCTTTACTCTCTGTATCTGGCCGGGCCGCTCGCCGCATCCATGGCCGTGCTTGGTTTTTCCAGATCGGTCATTGAAATTCTTCTGTTCGGACTTCACCGCGAGGTTCATGTCTTTTCCCAGCTGAACGAAAAAAGCATCGTCATAGCGGAAACCCTCTATCAGAAGAGCCAGAAATCTCTCCGGGTATTCTGCGCTTCGGAAAACGCGTCGGATTCGCTCAAGTCCAGAGCCAGAGAATGCCACTGTCTTCTGGTTCGATCTCCTGAAACCTCTCTCTATACTCACCGCGGCACGAAATACTACTTCTACCTTCTCTACGATGACCCGGTTTACGCACTGCAGCAGGCAATCACCCTTCATGAAAAACTGGAGAAGCATTCTCCTTCCGAAGCGATCATGCGGGTATTTGTCACCCATGCGGAAACAGAGCTGATCCGCGATATTGACAGCCGGTTTGCGAAAAAGCGAGAAGAACATCCGGACCGGACTTTGAACATCCATGTGCGCTATCTTGATGTGAATGAAGCCATGGCAGCGGATCTTTCAATGGATCTTCTGAATCATCTTCCGATCGGCGAGAAGAACGCGCATTATTCCCTTCTGATTGCCGGCTGCGGGGAATTCGGGCTTGCCTTGGCCCGGACGCTTTCCTGGCTTCTGATTCAACCGGAAAGCAGTCTGACCGTTCATATCGCGGATAAAAACGCAAAGCGGATCGCATCCCGTCTCAAAGCGGAATGTCCCGAATTTCTCAATGCACCGCTTTCCTCTTATTTCCAATCGGATCGAACCGGCAAAAACTATGATATCGTCTTTCACGAAGCAGATCTCAGAGAGTCGGAATTCCTGGATATCGTACATTCCTGCTCACCGCTGAATGCCGTATTCCTCACTTCCGGTGATGATAATCTCAATTATCAGACCGCCCGCGCCCTCTACCGCTTTTTCTATGAACAGGATCAGCTCGACAAAGTCTTTATTGCCGCAGGAATCAAAAGTTCCGAGCTTGCAAAAATGATTGATGACCACGATACAACGATCCATTATTTTGGAAAGCTGAAGGAACGGTATGACTATGAGAAACTGTTCCATCCCCGCCTTGAAAAAGCCGCTGAGAGCGTCCACCTTTCCTATCTTGGCAAAGGCTCTCTGGATGAGAAGGAAAGAGAGGAATTCCATCGCTATTCCAACTATCAGAGTTCCTTTGCCCAGGCCCTTGCAAGCATGGCGAGGATGCAGTATCTGACCTGTAACTGTCCGCCCGGGGTTTCCAGAGAGGAATGGATCAAACAGCGACTCCGTCAGGAAGAAACCGTCATACTGCTCGGAGAATGTGAACATGACCGCTGGAATGCCTATCAGCGTCTTTGCGGATGGAGTCATGCGGACGATGACACGGTCCGCCGTATTGCGGCTAAAACAGACGGAAAGAAGATCAAGGACGATGAACTGCTTTATCATCCTGCCATTGTGGAAAACAAAGACCTTCGGCGGGCGGAGGAATTTGT
>CAMNFS010000068.1 GCA_946537255.1 uncultured Erysipelotrichaceae bacterium | reverse complement strand
CGGTTTTCTCTTTTTTCCGCATAGTGGAGCACAGAAAAGAAAGCATATCCGTCCTATGATAGAATGAATCAGAACACACGGAGGATTTATGACACTGCAGGAAGCACTGAATCAGTATAACGACTGGAAATTCCGTCTTTCCGCCTATGAAATGGCATTGAGCATCATTAATATCGACCGGCTGACGGTCGCTCCCTCAGACGGAGCGGCCTATCGCGACGAAAGAACCGCGTTCCTCAGCGGTGAGCTTTTTTCCATACAGACCGACCCGCAGATTCTTCCGGTTCTTAAACAGCTGAAGGACAGTCCGGCGGTGGATGCGGATCTGCGCCGGGAGGCATCTCTGTACTTTAAGGAAACAACGAAACTCACCTGTATTCCCAAGGAGGAGTTCGTCGCGTTCCGAAAGGCATCCGATGCTTCCTACGATGCCTGGATGGAAGCCCGGGAAAAGAATGACTATGCCGTCTTTGAGCCGCATCTTCTGGGAATGATCGAATGGCAGAAAAAGCTCTTCGGGTACCGGAACGACAGCCGGGATGTCTATGATCAGATGCTTGACGAGTATGAGCCTGGAACCGACCGGGTATTCTATGACAGCTTCTTCACCAAGCTCAGGGAACGGATTGTTCCTCTGATTCAGAAGGTTGTCCAGTCCGAGCCGATCGATACCTCCTTTCTGAAGCAGAGCTTTCCTGTTGAACTGCAGAAGAAGTGGACGGAAACGGTTCTTCTCCCCTATCTTGGTTTTGACAGAGGCTGGGGATATCAGAATGAAACAGAACATCCCTTTACCAGCTGGACATGCGAGAATGACTGCCGCACCACCACGCGATATGAGGAACAGAATCTCATTTCCTCCATTTTCTCCACAATCCATGAGGTCGGCCATGCCTGGTACGAACACAACATTTCTTCCAGATATGACGGATCCATTCTTTCCTCCGGAGTTTCCTCCGGCATGCATGAATCTCAGTCCAGGCTGTGCGAAAACTATCTCGGCCGGACCCTTCCGTTCTGGAAAGCCCTCTACCCTTCCCTTCAGGAAACCTTTCCCGAACAGCTCCGTTCCGTCAGTCTCGAACAGTTTGTAAGAGCCGTGAACGCCTCTTTCCCCTCTGCTGTCCGTACGGAGGCAGATGAACTCACCTATCCTCTGCATATCATGATCCGCTACGAAATCGAAAGGGGACTGTTTGACGGAACCCTGTCTGCGGAACATCTGGACGAAACCTGGAACCGGATGTACCGGGAACTGCTTGGCGTAGAAGTGAAAAACGCGAAAGAGGGCATCCTGCAGGATGTGCACTGGTCTGACGGCAGTTTCGGTTATTTCCCGACCTATGCGCTCGGATCTGCTTTTGCCGCACAGTTCATGCATAAAATGCGGCAGGAGATCGCGGTGGATCACTTTCTGGAGCGCAGGGAATACACCTCTGTCATGGCATGGCTGCGAAAGAACATTCATACCTATGGAGCCCGCTATGATGCCCCGGGCATCATGAAGCTCGCAGCCGGCGAGGAATTTGACCCCGGATACTACCTGGACTATCTTGAAACAAAATATTCCCGGCTTTATTACCTCGAATCCTCTGTCTGACGGGCAGAAAGGCAACAGAACGGCAGGCTGGTCCTGCGATCTTTATCCCATGAAAGAAAAGAAGATCTGCACACATCGCTGCGGATCTTCTTTTCAAATTGCCTTACTGTCCAAAAGACCTTGATTCGGCTGTTCTCCCCCGGTAAACCATTCACTCTCTTTCAGGAAGGATCCAGGGAATGCACCGCATCCGCAAGCTCTTTTACAAATTCATACACCGGTTCCGGACAGTCTTTTCCATACTGTCCGATCAGACGGACAATTGCGGATCCGACAATCGCTCCGTCAGAAACCGATGCCATGGCTTTTGCCTGCTTCGCGTCGGAAATACCGAAGCCGACCGCGCATGGGACATCCGTCACGGAGCGGATTACCTCTGTCATAGGACGGATATCCGTCTGTATGGAGGAACGCATCCCGGTCACTCCAAGTGAAGAAACAATATAAATAAATCCTTCCGCCGCTTCTGCGATCATTGAAATCCGATGTTCACTTGTCGGAGCTATCATACGGATGAAATCAACTCCGTATTTTTTACAGTACGGCGCAAATTCCTCCATTTCCTCATACGGAACATCCGGAAGAATCAGGCCGTCGATTCCGGTCTCTGCACAGCGTTTCAGAAACCGGTCGGAATCATAGGAATAGACCACATTCGCATAGGTCATGAATACCAGCGGGATCTGTATTTCCCTGCTCAGCCGTTCCGTCATTTCGAAAATCCTGTCCGTTGTGGTTCCGGCCTTCAGGGCCCGCTCACTGGCGCTCATGATGACCGGTCCCTCCGCTGTCGGATCTGAAAAGGGAATGCCCAGTTCGATGAGATCCGCTCCCGCTTCCGCGAGTTTTCTGACCAGCAGCTCCGTTGTTTCAAGATCCGGATCGCCGCAGGTGATAAACGGAATCAGCGCATGGCCATGAAATGCCTGTCGAATTCTGCTCATTCGGAAAGTTCCTCCCCTCTGTATCTCGCCACACTTACGCAGTCTTTGTCACCCCGTCCCGAAAGATTGACCACAATATTCTGTCCCTTCATTGCCGGCGCGGCCTTGATGGCATATGCCAGTGCGTGCGCGCTTTCAATTGCCGGAATGATCCCCTCCATACGGGAAAGGTATTCAAAGGCCTGTACCGCTTCTTCATCCGTAACCGCCGCGTATTCTGCCCGGCCGGTCTGATGAAGCCACGCGTGTTCCGGTCCGATCCCCGGATAATCCAGTCCCGCTGAAATGGAATAAACCGGCGCAATCTGTCCGAATTCGTCCTGACAGAAATAGGATTTCATGCCATGAAAAATTCCCATCCTGCCGGCAGCGATGGTTGCGGCGGTCTCCGCAGTATCAATCCCTCTGCCGGCTGCCTCACAGCCGATCAGGCGTACCTCTTTGTCCGGAATAAAGTGATAGAACGCGCCGATCGCGTTTGAGCCTCCGCCCACACAGGCGATGACCGCGTCCGGAAGTCTTCCCGTTTTTTCCAGCATCTGTTCCCTGATCTCCTTTGAGATCACCGCCTGAAAATCCCGTACGATGGTCGGAAAGGGATGCGGCCCCATGACGGATCCAAGACAGTAATGCGTATCACTGATCCGGGCTGTCCATTCCCGGAACGCCTGGGAAACCGCATCCTTCAGAGTACCTGTTCCGGTCTTCACCGGTATGACATCTGCCCCGAGCAGCTTCATTTTATAGACATTCAATGCCTGACGCCGGGTGTCCTCTTCTCCCATAAAGACCACACACTCCATTCCAAACAGAGCGGCGGCGGTCGCGGTCGCGACCCCGTGCTGGCCGGCACCGGTTTCGGCAATCAGGCGCGTCTTGCCCATTTTTTTCGCAAGCAGTGCCTGGCCAAGCACATTATTGATCTTGTGTGCTCCGGTGTGATTGAGATCCTCCCGCTTCAGATAAATATCCGCTCCGCCAAGATCCCTGCTCATCCGCCCGGCGTAATAAAGCATGCTTGGACGGCCCGCGTACTGATTGAAAAGATCGGTCAGTTCCGCGTTGAATTCCGGATCCTGACGGTACTTCTGATATGCCTCATCCAGTTCGATGACTGCGTTCATCAGGGTTTCCGGTATGTACTGGCCGCCGAACTCCCCGAATCGTCCTTTTCTTTCACTCATTTTCTGCCTCCCTGACATGTCTTACAAACGTCCGCATTTTTTCCGGATCCTTGATCCCGGACGTTTCAATACCGGAGCTCGTATCCACTCCATAGGGACGGAATGTCCGGATCAGATGCCTTACATTGTCCGGATTCAGACCGCCCGCAAGAATATAGCTGCGCTTCAGCTGATGAAGAAAGGAGTGATCAAATGTCTTCCCTTCTCCGCATCCTCCATCTGCCAGAATCAGATCCGCGTGGGACTGTTCCGCTTTTGTCACTGCTTCAAAAGAATCGATCTTTACTGCCTGAATGATCGGACAGGATACCTTTTCTCTCAGAAGATCGATATACCGGTTGTCTTCCGTTCCATGAAGCTGAATCACATCAATCAGCCTTTCCCTGACCAGAGCAGCCGGAAGATCCAGGGGCTCGTTTACAAATACCCCCACCGCGGACACCGCAGGACTGAGAAGTTCCTTCAGCCTGCGGAGCGTGTCAAAGTCCACATATCTTCGAAACGGTCTCGAACAGATAAAGCCTGCGTATTCCGTCTTCATTTCATTCACGGTCCGCACCGCCGCCTCATCCCTCAGTCCGCATAACTTGATCACGGTCATAGATTGCTCAGGGAAATGTACTGATCCATGACAGACAGCGCTTTTCCGGAGTCAATCAACTCTCCCGCAATCTGGATTCCTTCCGCGATGTCCCTGGCCTTTTCCGCCACGAAGATCGCTGCGCCGGCATTCAGAAGCACTGCGTTTCTTCTGGTTCCCTGAATGGATCCGTCCAGAATCCCGCGGGTAATTCCGGCGTTTTCCGCCGGTGTGCCGCCGACCAGTTCCGCTTTTGTTCCGCGCGCAAGACCGAAGTCTTCCGGTCGAATGACCGTCTGTCTGGTATACCCATCCTTCAGTTCCATGACAGTGGTTTCTCCGCAGGCGGATATTTCATCCAGTCTGTCTCTCCCATAGACAATGAGCGCCCTTTTCACACCCAGACGGTCAAGCACTCCGGCAAGCGGATGAAGAAGATATTCATCATACACGCCAAGCAGGAAGTATTCCGGTTTCGCCGGATTGGTCAGCGGCCCGAGAATATTGAATACGGTACGGAATCCAAGTTCCCTGCGGATCGCGCCGACATATTTCATGGCGCTGTGATACTTCTGAGCAAAGAAGAAGCACATATTCACGGATTTCAGAAGCGAAAGGGCTTTCTGCGGATCCTGATGAATATTGACGCCAAGCGCCTCCTGCACATCCGCTGTACCGCACATGCTGGAAGCTGCCCGGTTGCCGTGCTTGGCGACCGGAATACCGGCCGCGGCGATTACGAATGCGCTGGTAGTGGAGATATTGAAGGTCCCGGCGTTGTCACCGCCGGTTCCGACGATTTCAAGCACCTTGATCCCCTCATGCGGAACCGGAGTCGCGTGTTCCCGCATGGCAAGCGCGCACCCGGTGATTTCATCCACCGTCTCAGCTCTTGCGCTCTTGGTGGAAAGCGCTGCGAGAAACGCGGCGTTCTGGGTTGCCGTCGTCTTTCCCGACATGATTTCATTCATGACCGTATAGGCTTCTTCAAATGTGAGATCTTCTTTTCCGACAATCTTGATAATCGCTTCCTTAATCATGTGTTTTCCTTCCTTTCAGCTCCTCAAGCATCTGTTTCTTATCTGAACTGCGCATCAGCTGTTCGCCGATCAGCACTGCGTTGATTCCTCCCCGCTCCATTTCTTCCACATCCGCCCTGGTCCGGATGCCCGATTCCGCCACAAACAGAACGGATTCCGGAACTATTCGTCTGAGACGGATGGAGTTGTGAATATCGACTGTAAAATCATGAAGATTCCGGTTATTCACCCCGATGATCCGGGCGCCGGCATTCATGGCGGACTGAATTTCCGCTTCATCATGTGCCTCTACAAGAGCACTGAGTCCGAGACTTTCCGAAAGCTCTGTCATTTCCTTCAGCTGCGCCGGATCGAGAATTGCCGCAATCAGCAGAACGGCACTGGCTCCGAGCACCTTCGCTTCATAGATCATGTATGGATCTACTGTGAAGTCCTTCCTCAGTACGGGTATGCTTACCGTCGCGGCGATTTCCTCAAGGCAGCGGTCACTGCCAAGAAACCATTTCGGCTCCGTCAGACAGGATATGGCGGAAGCACCTGCTTCCTCATAGATTCTGGCTGTGCCGAGATAATCAAATACGGGGTCAATCACGCCTTTGGAAGGAGAAGCCTTCTTGCATTCACAGATGAAGCTCATCCCTTCTCTGCGCAGCGCATCCTCAAACGGAAATCCTTCTTTGCTTTTCTTCTGCAGGGCAAGTTCCTTCATCTGCTGAAGAGGGACCCTTTTCTTTTTTTCTTCCGTCCGGAACACGGCATATTCGGCAAGTTTTCCAAGAATATCGGTCATGACATCCTCCTTCCGTTTCCTGTCAGAAAACAAAAACCCTGACAGAACATTCTCTGTCAGGGACGAAATACATTTCGCGGTGCCACCCTGTTTCACGCCATGCGTGCACTCAAAAGAGATACAGTCATATCTCCGGGCCTTTAACGGTGCCCTTCCGTCAGAAAATACTCAGACAATCTTTTCCTTCTGCCCTCAGCGGTCCATTTGACAGTCGGTATTCTGCCCGGCTCTCACCTTCCCGGGCTCTCTTTCAGATCCTGCACTGCCGTTATCTCCGCCTCATTGGTTTGTAATTCATTCTTACCATGCATGCAGGATTCCCGCAAGAGTCAGATTCATAATTTTCTGAAAATATTTACGATTCACTTTCTGATTTTTGAAACTTCTTTCATTCTTCGAGATACTGAAACCGCGCAACCGTCTGTCCATCCTTCTCCACGGTCTCCAGAAACATGGATGCAGGTCTCACCCAGAGACCGGACTCTCCATACTGAGCCTGGTAAACCACCATCTCTTCCATTGTCTCGCTGTGCTTTGCGATCCCGATCACCCGGTAGAGATTTCCTTTGAAGTGACGGTACAGGCCCGGTCTGATTTCCTGATTCATAATCTGCTCGCCCACTGAACCGCGGCCGCTGTCAGAGCTATGACAATCATCAGAACAATAAGATCCGTATTCACTGCATGTCCTCCGGCTTCTTTTTCAGAATATAGTGATTCACTGCCCTGACTGCCACATATGCCCAGGCTACGGAGAGCACAACTCCGAGGAACCCGGTTCCGAACCCAAGAATCGCGAAGGCAAGGAAAATCATGGCGGGCAAATACTTTTTCCAGTTCATAATCGATATCCTTTTCTTCATTTTATTTGATTTGTACAAAATTTGGAATGTGTGTAAAATATCTGCTGTTATGAAAACCAGCAGAGATTTTTTCCTCGTTTCCTTTGTCCGTCTGTGTTTTGTGTTTCTGATCACGGAAACCATATTCAGACTGTTTTCTTTTCCATCCCTGTTTTCCGAGTCTTTCTTCCGGGCTGAAGTATTCCTCATCTCCACAGCCTGTTTTTTCTCGCTTGCGGCATCTTTTCTGCCGGTGAAAGCCGGATCGTTTCTGATAGGATTCATCAGCTGGTTCTTTGCCTTTTACGCGGCGGCGCAGCTGCAGTTCATGAATTTCTATGGATCCTACATGTCTGTCAAAGCGTCTTTCGACGGAGCCGGACGGATTTCCCAGTTTGCCGGGCAGTTTATTTCTCTGATCCGGCCGGAATATCTGACAGTTTTCATCGCCCCGCTGATCTGTTCCATTCTGATGAAGAAAATCCCTCTGGATCAGACCAGCCGGCTGCGTTCCCTCCGGATCTCTCTGGCAGTCTGTCTCTGTATGGAAAGCATCGGAACCGCCTCTGTCGCGTCTTCCGGAAATATGCGGCTGTATTCAAATCCCCAGTTCATCAACGTAGCCATGCGGGAATTCGGCCTGGGACGGTTTCTGCTTCTGGATCTATTGTCCATCGGATCCAGGGAACACGTCGCTCTGCTTTCAGAGGAGCCTTTGAGCCCCTCTTCTTCCGAAACACCCGCGGTTTCTGAATCCCCGCTCACATCGCCGTCTGCCTCTCCTTCTTCCCAGCCAGCAAGATCCCGCCGGGATGATATTGACGACACCGAATGGAAGAAACTGATGGATCAGGAAAAAAACGAGGACATCCGGACAATCGACGGCTATCTCATGAACCGTACCATCTCCGATTACAATGACCATACCGGCATGTTTCAGGATTTCAATGTTGTCTACATTATGATTGAAGCCTTCGATTACATGGCAATTGATAAAGAGCTGACGCCGACTCTGTATAAAATGAAGGAAGAGGGATGGGACTTCACCCACCACTACACTCCGAAATTCTCCTGTGCGACAGGGGAAAGTGAATTTGTATCCGAAGTCTCTCTGATTCCGCAGTCCGATCTCTGCACGCCCAACCAATATGCGGAGAATGACTGGCAGAACAGCATCTTCCAGCTCTTTGAACACGATGGCTACTACACCAGTGCCTACCACAACTGGAAGGACGAGTTCTATGAGCGGCGGACACTGTATTCCCACAGCGGCTGCGAAGCCTATCTCAATTTCGAAGACCTCCGATACAACCAGCTGTGGGGATGGCAGTCCGATCTTGAAATGATGGAACTTACCATTCCCTACTGGATCGATAAAGACCGCTTCTTCAGCCTCTATGTTACCAGCAGCACCCACTTCCCTTATGATCAGGGAAGTGACCTCGGCAACCGGTATCTGGAGGAAATCAGTGCCCTGCATCCGGATTATCCGATTGAAGTGCAGCGCTATCTGTCCAAGGCCATGGAACTCGACAAGGCAATGGAATACCTGATCGATCAGCTGAAAAAAGCCGGTAAATTCGACAGAACCCTGATTGTCCTCTATGCGGATCATCATCCGCTGGAAACCGAGCTCAGCGTTCTGAATACCTATGGCGGCTATGAGGCAGACCGCCTGGACGGTCTGAATGAAGACCGCACGCCGATGATCTTCTATTCCGGCGCGATCCATCCCGAAAAACTGAACCGGGTTAACAGCACCTTTGACATTCTGCCCACCGTCGCGAATCTTCTCGGAATCCATTATGATCCGCGCATCTATATCGGAACAGATTACTTCAGTTCTTCTCCGCTTACCGTCATCTTTCCAAACGGAAGCTGGATTACGGAAGAAGGAAGCTATCACATTTCAGATGATTCCTTTGAAGGAAATCTGCCCCGGGCTGAGATTGACCGCAAGAATCATGAGATTTCCAATCTGTTCAATATCTCCAGGATGATTTACCATACCGATTATTTCCGCTTCCGGCCGGACATCCCTTTCCCGAAGAAATCAACTGTTCTGGTACAATAGGTGCCATGAACAGTTTTTCTTTCACAGATCTTTTCCGGACCAATGCGGATCTGTTCGTTTCCATTTCGGTTTCAATCGCAGCTGTTGTTTTCCTGTTTTATTTCCGCAAAGAGCGCTCCCTTCTTGCGCCGGTATCACCGCTGTCCGCACTGACCGCCCTTGCGGCAGGCTTTTCCTTTGCCGGGGCGCTGTTTCTTGGTATGGAGGCAGCCGGAAAGCCGGAAGTTCTGCTTTCCGCCTATGAATCTGTCAGCGAGCTGTTTCTGAGCGGGAAACCTTCAATCCTTTGGATTTCTGCTTTCTTTGTAACAGTCCCCCTGGCGGAGGAACTGGTATTCAGGGGCATTCTTCAGAAAATGATCCAGGATCACTTTGGGGAAGCGGCCGCCGTCCTTGTCTCTGTTTCTGCTTTCGCGCTGTATGGATACGCAAGGGATGGTATCCCGGGTGTGCCGCTGTGCGTCTTCTCCGGCCTTTTTTCCAGTCTGTTCTTTCTGATGAGTGAATCCGTATGGCCTTCTGTTTTTGTGCAGATCGGTGTGCGGGATGCCTTCACCCTGCTCTGGATCCGTTATTTTCTTTCCGACAAAGCCCTCTGGGCTGTATCTCTTGTTTCCCTGGCCATGTCCGCGCTTCTGGTATATGCCGAGTATCGGACTTCCTGTTCCTCACAGGATTCAGACGAAGAAGAGGAAGAAGAATGGGAAGACAGCGAAAAAGATGAAACTGCTTCCGGTAAGGAAGGCGAAGAAGAAGCAGTTTCCTCACAGGAAGCAGGTCATGAATGATGCAGAAACACCCGGCAGCCGTTCTTATTCAACCGTAACGGACTTGGCGAGATTGCGCGGCTTGTCAATGTCACAGCCCTTTTCCATGGCTCCATAATACGCGAACAGCTGAAGCAGAACGGCACAGGGCACCGCCGCGAGCTCCGGTGAAATATCGGGAATTCGAACCACGTATTCAAATTCCTGCGCTGACATGAAAGGATCCGTGATCAGAATGACTCTTGCGCCTCTGGCTACGGTTTCCTTGATATTTGAAATGGTTTTGGCCGCAATCTCAGGCTGCGTTGCCATGGCCGTTACAACGGTATTTTCTTCAATCAGGGCAATCGGGCCGTGTTTCAGTTCTCCGGCATAGTATGCGTCCGCGTGCACGTAGGATATCTCCTTGAGCTTCAGCGCCCCTTCCAGTGCCGTCGGGTAATCCAGCTGGCGGCCGATGAAATACGCGTCCTTCTGATCTTTCAGCATCTTTGCGAGTTCCTTCATCTGAGGTTCCTTCGCAAGTACTTCTTCGGTTATTTCCGGCAGATGCCTGAGATCCCTGATCAGCCGGCTGATTCCTCTGACTCTGATTCCATACAGCTCCGCAAGCTTCAGCACCAGGACATGCAGAAGTACCAGCTGGGTTGTGTAGGCCTTTGTACTTGCGACCGCGATTTCCGGACCGGCTGCCGTGTAAAGCACCGCATCCGTCTGTCTGGAAATGGATGAGCCAAGCACATTGACCACTGAAATGGTTATGCAGCCCTTTGATTTCGCAAGGCGCAGTGCCGCCAGAGTATCAGCGGTCTCACCGGACTGAGATACAAAAATACAGAGTGTGTGTTCGTTCAGACTGGGATTGCTGTAACGGAATTCGCTGGCCGGTATCACGGAACTCATCTTTCCGGTATATCTGCGATACAGGATTTCAGCGTATATACATGCATGGTACGCGGTTCCGCAGGCAATGAAGTAAGTATTCGTGATGCTGTCCCAGTCCGCATCAAGCTGATCAATCACCGGCATGACTGTTTTATTGCCATGAAAACGTCCCCGCAGGGTTTCCCGGATCGCCGAGGGCTGTTCATGGATTTCCTTCATCATGTAGGAATCATAGCCGCCCTTCTGGGCAGACTGTATATCATATGGGAAATGAATCCACTTCAGCTCCTGCCGTTTTCCTTTGAGATCAAACAGATCAATCCGGTCCGCGTTGAGGATGGCGATCTGTCCATCCTGCATCGGATAGATCTCACGGGTATATTCAAGAAGCGCCGGCGCATCGCTTGCACAGAAGGTCCCTTCGGGTGACTGCCCGAGAACCATGGGACTTTCCTTTTTCGCAACGTAAATCGTATCCGGCTCAAAGATCGTTGTGACACAGACCGCATAGGAACCAGTCAGCCGCTTCACGGTTTTGAGAAGAGCCTCCTTCATGACCGGCTTCTCATTGTAATAATAGTCAAGCAGCTGAACAATGACCTCACTGTCGGTTTCGGAATGGAAAACATATCCGTTTTCCATCAGTTCTTCCTTCAGCTCCGCGTAGTTTTCCACAATGCCGTTATGAACGACGGAAATCGTTTCCTCCTCATTCATATGCGGGTGGGCATTCATATTGCTGGGAACCCCGTGGGTTGCCCAGCGGGTATGCCCGATCCCGCAGGATTCCGCAAGATCCTTCGAAAGCAGTTCTTCGAGCTGGGCAAGCCGTCCCTTGGTTTTCCATGTTCGAAGCGCCTTTCCATTGACCAGAGTAATACCGGCGGAATCATACCCCCGGTATTCCAGACGGGAAAGACCCTGCAGTAAAAACGGCAGAGCCGGCTGTGACCCTGTAAAACCTGTAATTCCACACATGAAAAAATATCCTCCTGTTCCATATGAAAACGGTCATGAAGGATACCGAATGGATCTGTTCAGCCGTCACCGACTGTTTTTTCCCATTGTTCAGGCCGTATCAGGCCTCCGGGTCATCCGCCGAATCTTTCGATAACTACCCGGTCCTCGTCACCTGTGCTGCGCACAGGCCAGGCGCTCTGTTTCATAATGCTGTCTTCATGACTTTCCTATTATAAAAGCAGAATCCCCATCCGTCCATCTTTGGAAAGTCATGATTGCCTCAGCCCTCTTCAAGCCTTCACAGAAAAACGGATGAAGCACGTGATTCTCTCATCGCGTCTGTTTTCTGAGACGGTATGCCTGCCGGCCAGACAGATATGGTCGATATTTTCTGCAGAATTATGAAATTGCGCGAAGGCAGGGAATGCCGTATAATAGGTAAGGCTGTAAGCCGACTTAGCTCAGCTGGTAGAGCAACTCATTCGTAATGAGTAGGTCGTTGGTT
>CAMNFS010000067.1 GCA_946537255.1 uncultured Erysipelotrichaceae bacterium | reverse complement strand
TCTATGATCAGAGTCTCTCGCAGGCATGAAGGAAACCGGCGGCGCCGGTTTTTCTTTCGGGCTGCAGCAGAAAGGGACCCATCCGTTTCTGAATGGATCCCTGTAATAAACAGATGACTTTTTCAGTGCGCATTCATCCAAGCGCGGTATCCAGTATCATCATCAGCACAAAGCCAAGCGAGAAGGCGATGGTGCCGGCGTTGGAGTGTTTTCCTTCGGACATTTCCGGAATCAGTTCTTCCACCACGACATACATCATGGCGCCTGCCGCAAACGCCAGCAGAGAAGGAAGAACGGGAACCACCAGCCTCGAGGCAAAAATGGTGAGCAGTCCGGCGAGCGGTTCCACCGCTCCCGACAGGACTCCATACCAGAATGTTTTTGCTTTCGGCATGCCCTCGGCCCGTAACGGCATCGAGACAATTGCGCCTTCCGGGAAGTTCTGAATCGCGATACCAAGAGCCAGGGCCAGCGCGGCGGTAAGAGTGACACCGGTATTTCCGGCAAGCCAGCCGGCATAGACGACACCGACCGCCATTCCCTCCGGAATATTGTGAAGCGTGACCGCCAGGATCAGCTTGGTGGTGCGGCTGAGACCGGATTTCGGGCCTTCCGTCTGATGATCCATATGCATGTGCGGGGTCACCATGTCAAGAAACAGCAGGAATCCGATTCCGGCAAGAAAGCCGAGAGATACCGGAAGAAACGCCATCGTTCCTAGATGCGCGCTGCTTTCCAGGGCCGGATCCAGAAGGCTCCAGAATGAGGCCGCGACCATGACGCCGGCCGCAAAGCCGGTCAGAATCTTCTGAAGACCGGGTGAGATCTGCTTTTTCAGGAAAAATACCATTGCGGCCCCAAGACTGGTTCCGATAAACGGAATCATCAGTCCGGCGATGATTTCAGCGGACATATGAGAAACTCCTTACTGCAGCTGTTCCGCAGTAAGAAAATCATATACTTCCGCCGCTTTTTTTCTCAAGCAGGATACCCTGAGCAGTCTTCCTGCGTGAATCAGGAATGAAACCGTTTCAGAAGCGTCTTATGCCACTGCGGGGGTTCCGGCAGCGGGGAATGGGTCAGTGCGGCCGTGATGAGGCGGCGGTGGATGAATGCCCAGAATCCCATCAGAGAAACAATCCAGGCAATGACAAAACGAAGTATTCTTTTCATGAAGTGCCTCCTTTTCTGCTTTGTCCATTGATGCGGCTCTGTTGATAAAAATACAGGACGCGAGCGGAAATCAGAAGATACAGACAGCCGGAACTGTAAAAAAAACACATTCCCTCGGAAGTGTTTCCCTTTATATATCACACGCTTTCAGTGAGAAAGCGCGGCTTGTCAGTATATATACACACAGCGGGACGCTGTGATTGTGCCTGTATAGGAACACGCCTGTTTCCAGGCGGGATTGCCCGAATATATGGACACGTCTTTTCTGTATAAGACGCGGGCTGCGTCAGTTCTTTCCTGACCAGTCATGATAGTAGTGGGTTTCAGATCCTTCGTCAACAGGAAAACAGCACTTTTCTGAAAGGAATCGCTTACATCCGGAAAGTAAGCGTTTTCTGCCTGAAATTATGGTTTCCTCATCCATGAAACTGCGGGAAAGAAAAGAAACAGGAGGTTTTTGGGGGAAGTTCTGCGATATATTATTTACAAGGATTGAATAACATGACAAAACGACTGTTGATCTTCAGGGTGCTGGAAGCCCTGCTTATAGTTTTCTTTCTGGGAGAGCTGTTTGAAGGCACCAAACATATGATGACCGAATGGTATAACAATGACATGGGGGAGGCTCTGGACAACACGATCCTCCAGGTTGATAAATCCTACAGGGAATACCAGAAGGAGTTCCGTACCAAGCAGGTTCTTTTTCAGGCTGTCTCCGAACTCACAGCAGAATTTGTGAGTGATGAGAAGATGGAATACACCAAAGAGGAAGTGGATCAGCTGAAGAATCTGGTCGGATCAGACGGCATCTACATCAGCGACAGAGAAGGAAAAATCATTGCGGGTTCTGATCGTTTATCCCAGTATTTTGACGCGGAAACGATAAAAAACAGTCTTTCCGTAACGGAGGATCATCCGGTTTCTGAAATGGTCATGTTTATGGACCTTCTGGATGCCGGAACGCTGAATGATCTCTTTGAGAAGAATCAGCAGGAACCGGAATGGCTGGAAGACATGATTGTTTCCGGATTTATCAGTAAGAACCGGATCCTGATTCTGCGGGAAGGCAGCTCCGACTTCATGAAGATGACATACGCCTCCGGAGACATAGATGAGATTCTTCGCCGCAATGCCTATGGACCGAAAGGATTCTATCTTTACGGAAGCAGATTCTATCTGGGAAACAATCCGTTCGACAAGGAAGATGTTCAGACCTTTGATGATCTGGGACTGCCGGAAGAAGCCAGGCAGGAAGGAGACGCGGCCGTCTATACCGTCTTTGGAAAGAAGTATCTCTGCAAGACCAAAAACCTGACTGACTCCTTTGGGGCAGATTATCTGATCTGTTTCCTTCCCTATTCGGAGGTTCAGTCCGCGACCATGTTTATCTGGATCGGGGAGGCGGCGGCAGTGCTGTCTGCCTTCTGGCTCATGCATGTCAGCCACTATATGACTTCCGGAAAGAAGCCCAGGAAGAAAGTGAGCTACCGGAAGAAGGTCATGGCAACCAGTCTGTTCGGCGGAATCATGACAATCGCCGTGTTCATCATCATTCACATTCTGTTCCTTTACTCGATACAGACCAGGGACAGCATGTTCAAGGCCCGCCAGGTTTCGGAACAGGTCAATCATCTGGACGAAATGCAGGCAGACGGCAGGAAAACCTACAGCAGATACATGGAGCGGATCACTTCGATTACGGCCAGGCTGCTGTCCAACAATGCCTCGTATCGGGAACCGGAAAAGCTGCGGGATCTGGCGGACACGATTCACGCGTATGCGGTTCTGGTATATGGGCCGGATGGAAAGGTCATCTCTTCCAGCCGCAATTACACCGGACTCGAGCTTCCCCAGGATCACTCCCGGATGGCTTCGGAATTCCGCTGGCTGCTGTATGGAAAGGAAATTGTGACACAGACGGAGCCGGACAGCGATTATCTGGATGAACCCTGCTATTTCTCCGGGGCGCCGCTGATTGATCAGAACGGAAACTACGATGGTCTGGTTCAGATTGCCGTGCCGGTATCCTTCCATGATGAGATGGTGCAGTCGGTCAGTCTGGAATCGGTGCTCTCTTCCTTCGGAGGAAAGTCATCCATGTCGGTTCTTGCCCTGAATCCGGAAAGCGGAGCAATCGTCACTCCGGATGAGGATTATTCTGGCTGCAACGCCACAGATCTCGGCATCACGGAAGAGATGCACCGGGATGGATATACCGGGCTTGTGGATGTGATGCAGAAACAGAATATCCTGTGCTGTGCCTCCGCGAAACAGTATGATGTGATCGTGCTGTTCAACACGCTGATGGTGCCGCTGTTCGGTCTGATCATGGGCATCCTGCTTTCGTTATACGGAATCATCGCGGAGGTCCTGTTTGCCGTACTGCGTATTGCCGAACTGGAAGGAATCAAAAAAGACGAGAAGAGTATTCTGAAGGCGGAAAAACCGCATGAGATTCTGGCTTCCTATCCGTATCTGGTGGCCGGAGCAGTCATGGCAATGACCGTGTTCTCCAGATTCTTCCTGAGAGCGAATGACGCGGCCTACTACATCTTTGTGAACCGCTGGGGGAATGGTCTTCATATCTATTCGTTTGCCCGCTGTCTCATGTATATCTGTACGGCGGTATTCACCTTCTGGGCAATGAGCCGGATTCTCTCCGTTCTCTATCCGATGATTCCGCTGCGGCATGAGACGATTCTGCGCATGTTCATGAGCGTGCTGAAATATGTGGTTACCATTGGATCTCTGATTGTCTGCGGCGGTATTCTCGGAGCTCCGGCTTCCTCTCTCCTGGCGGTCTCCGGTATTGTGACCCTGATGTTTTCAATGGGAGCGCAGAGCCTTGTGGCAGATATTCTTTCCGGTCTGTTCATTATCTTTGAGGGCACCTATAAGGTCGGAGACATGATCACCATCGATCAGTGGCATGGCAAGGTGGTGGAGATCGGCATCCGCAACACCAAGATCTATGACATCATTGAAAACAACGTCAAGGTCATAAACAACAGCACGATCAAAAACATCATCAATTACTCGGAACATCCGTCCATGTGCGATATTACGATTTCCATAGACTATGAACAGGATTTCAGCAAGGTTGAAAAGATCTTCTATGAGGAGAAGGATCGGATCAAGGAGAATCTGCCGAACACGGTAAGTGAGGTCATCTTCAAGGGAATCGAGGAGTTCGCGGATTCCAGCGTTGTCCTGAAGTTCTCCGCGCTCTGTAAAAATGAGGATTTCATGATTGTGAAACGGGCACTGAACCGGGAGATCAAGGCCATGTTCGACCGTCATGGCATTGTCGTACCGTTCCCGCAGATTGTCATGCAGAGCCGGACCGGGGAACGGGAGTACGAGGAGAGCTCGGAAATCAATCCTCCGAAAAGGGACACAGAGGAAAAATAAGTCAGAGAATCACTCCTGAGGCGAAGAAAGGCATCAGGAGTTTTTTCGGAAAGAGGAACGGAATGATTTCCTTTGACAAGGACGCGGGCAATGCGTATGATGAAGATACAAGTTGCGCTTAAAGCGCAACATGGGTGATGCATATGGAGTTCTCAGAGAAGCTGAAAAACATGCGGATCGCGAAGGGGTGGTCCCAGGAAGACCTCGCAAGGAAGACGGGCATTTCCCGGCGTACGATCCAGAACTATGAAAGCGGAAAGATTCTGCCGAAGAAGCGGTCTTCGTATACGGTACTTGCGCAGACGCTTCAGGTGGAGGAGGAAGCGCTGCTGGATTCCGGTGTCGATTTTGTGCTTCGGGCCAATGAGCAGTATGGCGATCAGGCGATGCGGCAGGCCATGGACCTTGTCGCGGACGTACGGGCGCTCTGGGCCGGAGGCGAGATGGAAGAAGAGGACATGGACGTGATCATGAAATCGCTTCAGGAGGCGTATCTTGAGGCGAAGGAGAAAGCGGCTCAAAGGAGGAAGGGAAAATGAATCCGGAAGCGAGTGCCGCGGATCTGATCCGGGAATACGGAACCCGGGATCCGTTCCGGATTGCCTTTCTGATGGATATTGCGGTCAAGTTCATTGACGCGAAGCGGCAGAAGGGACTCTGTGCCGTATTTGACGGATATCCGTTTATCTTCATCAATCAGAATCTCAGCGAGGAGATGCAGCGGATGACATGCGCGCATGAACTCGGACATATCCTTCTCCACAGAGAGCTGCTTTCCGGACAGGTGCCGCTTCTGGAATATGAACTGTTTGATATTCAGAATACGGCGGAATATGAGGCCAATGTATTCGCGGCGGAACTGCTGATTGACGAAGCGGAGCTGAGCGAGCTGATCGGTCAGGAGGCGGATCTTGTGGCAATGGCCTCCTCGCTGAATGTGAATGTGAATCTGCTTCTGATCCGGCTGATTGAGCTGCGGCGGGCCGGGCGGGAATTCCGTCTGCCCTTTACCCCGGATCGGAAATTCATGGGCAGAATCGGCGACAGCGCCGGATCATTATAAAAATAAAAGAATCATCCGGAACAGAAGAAGAAACCTGACGATGTTTTTTCTGCGCCCGAAAGGAGGTGAATCGTGTCTGTTTATATCTGTATAGATCTGAAATCCTACTATGCTTCGGTGGAATGTGTCGCGAGAGGACTGGATCCGCTGAAGGCAAATCTTCTGGTGGCGGACGAGACCAGAACCGACAAGACCATCTGTCTTGCGGTTTCGCCGAGCCTCAAGGCCATCGGCGTGCCGGGCCGGCCGCGGCTGTTTGAGGCAAAGCAGAAGATCCGCCAGTATGAATGGCGCAATTCCGTAAAGGTGGATTATATTGTGGCGATGCCGCGGATGGCGGAATATGAACGCATTTCCGCTGAAATCTACGGGATCTATCTGAAATACGCGGCGGCTGAGGACATTCATGTCTACAGCATTGATGAATGTTTTATCGATGCCACTCCCTATCTTCATCTGTATGAGGAAAGGGCAGCGAAAAACCACGTCAGCTCCCCGCACATGATGGCCATTACGATGATCCGGGAGGTACTTTCCGTAACCGGGATTACCGCGACCGTCGGGATCGGAACGAACATGTATCTTGCCAAGGTGGCGATGGATATCGTTGCGAAGAAGGCCAGGGCGGACCGGGATGGCGTACGGATTGCCGAGCTGAATGAACACAGCTATAAATATCTCCTCTGGGACCATGAACCGCTGACGGATTTCTGGCAGATCGGACCGGGGAAGTGCGGCCGTCTGAACCGGGCCGGACTGTTTACGATGGGTCAGATCGCGCAGCGCTCCCAGGAAAATGAGGAATGGTTCTACCGGGAGTTCGGGATTGACGCGGAGATTCTGATTGATCATGCCTGGGGCATTGAACCGGTTACCATGCAGGATGTTCAGAACTATCATTCCAGTGCCCACAGCCTCAGCAGCGGACAGGTGCTTTCAAGACCCTATGGCTTTGCGGAGGCGAGAACGGTGTTCATTGAGATGATAGACGGGCTGTGCGCGGATATGTTCCGGAAGAATCTGACCAGCCGGGAATTTTCCTTCTGGGTCTGCTTTGATCCGAAGTCTCTGGAGGTCAATCCGTTTTACAAAGGGCCGTTCTGCGTGGATTTCTATGGCCGGCTGATGCCGAAATACGTGCTTGGAAATGCCCGGTTTCATAACCGGACCAACCGGACCAGTCAGGTACTGCACGCGCTTCTTGAGCAGTATGACCGCAAGGTCAGTGAGGCTTTCTATGTGCGCCGGTTCGGTGTTTCAGCCAATGATACGATACACGGAGAGGGCTTTGTACAGCTGGATCTGTTTACGGATTATGAAGCACAGGAAAAGGAGAAGAAGATCCAGAAGGCGATCATGGAAATCCGTCAGCGCTATGGCACAAACGCGGTTCTGAGAGGAACAAATTTCATGGAAGGAGGTACAGCCCGGGAAAGAAATACACAGATCGGAGGGCACCGTGCATAAATCCCGGTCATGGGTGAGAAGTCATGACCGGTTCTGAAAAAAAGAAGGCTGGAAAGAAGAGGTTTGTATGAAGAAACAGCCGGTGATCGGACTGCTCGATCAGCCGGGAGACTTTCCGTACGATGCAGTGCTGGAAAAGGGAAAACCCGTCCATGACGGAGATTATTTCTCCATCCGTCATCCGAAAATGGACTGCAGAAGACGCGCCAAGATCTTTGCGCCGTTTGCGGCGCTGAAGGGCTTTGAGGAGGAGGTCGGAGCGAAGGAGGTGCGGTATGTGAAAAAGCGGGAACTGGACAGCGATGAGCTGTATGAGCTCAACGCGTGTCTATGCACGCTGCATCGTCTGACGGAAAACAGAAGGCTGGCAAAGGAGAATCAGGTAAAGGCAGAGGTGGAATACTTTGTGCCATGTGAGGATTCTCACCATGAAGCGTATCTGCGGCTTGGCCGATACCGGACAATCAGAGATACGGTATGGTCCGCGGATGCCCTGACACAGAATCTGCGGATCGGGGATCAGATCATTCCGTTTGATCGGATTTTCCGGATTGTGATCGCGAAGGAGAAACCATGAGCGGATATTCCAAGAAGTATACGGATATGGATGTCAGATGGACCAGGGAAGGAGAAATTCTTCCGACTGCGGTTCTCTGGGAAACGGAAGATGGAAGAGAGCGGTATGAAATCGAGAAGATTCTGTCCGGACCGCGGTCCATGGCAAGTGAGGCAGGAGGAGTCGGAAAGCGGTATGAGGTGAGAATTCACCGCAGCGTCCGGGTGCTGTATCTGGAAAAGGACCGCTGGTATATTCTCTCCGCAAAAGGCGGATGACCGGTTTTCTTTCCGGGTATTGAGATGAAAAACCTGTGATACGATGGACAGGAATACAGGGAGAATGTAACTATGGGATTTTCCAGAGAATTTCTTTGGGGCGGTGCAACTGCCGCGAATCAGTATGAAGGCGGTGTCTTTGAAGGAAATGCAGGTCTTTCCACTGCCGATGTCATGACCAACGGATCGCACACCGTGCGCCGCCAGGTGACATGGAAAAAGGAAACCGGAGAGACCGGCTCCACGCCGCTCTGTTTCGGAAGTGAAGAAAGACATCTTCCGGAAGGCGCGGTTCCGTGTCTTCTGGAAGATGACCGGTATTACTACCCGTCGCACAGGGCATCCGATTTCTATCATCATTACAAGGAGGATATCCGCCTCTGTGCAGAGGAGGGATTCAACTGTCTGCGCTTTTCAATCAAGTGGTCGCGTCTGTTTCCAAACGGCGATGATGAAACGGTCAATGAAGAAGGAATCCGTTTCTACCGGAGTGTGTTTGAAGAGTGCCGGAAATACGGGATTGAACCGGTTGTGACGCTTCTGCATTATGAAACGCCGCTGGCCCTTGCGGCAAAGTACAACGGCTTTGACAGCCGCCATACCGCACAGGCGTTCGTCCGCTATGCGCGCACATGTTTCGAGGCGTTTCAGGGGCTGGTGAAGATCTATCTTACCTTTAATGAGATCAACTGCATCGACGCGGCACCGTATGTGACGGCCGGACTCATTCACGCGGATCCTCAGAATATTGCCAATGCGGCGTTCCATCAGTTTCTCGCCTCCTCATGGACTGTAAAGATGGCGCATGAGGAGTTTCCGGAGCTGAAGATCGGAATGATGCTTGCCTATGGTCCGGTTTACGCTCTGACGCCGGATCCGCAGGATCAGCTGCTGGCCCAGCAGAGCCTCAACCGCACGCTGTTCTATTCTGATGTACAGATGCGCGGAATCTATCCGGATTACAAGCTGAAGGAATATGAGCGTGAGGGGATTGTGCTTCCCGCTCAGGATGGGGATCTCGATGTGATCCGCCGGTATCCATGTGATTTTCTGAGCTTCAGCTGCTATGGCTCACATGTTGTGACTGTGCATGATGAAAACAGCGAAGCGGGAGAGGGCAATGGCGGCGCGAAGGCGCATATGGTGCGCAACCCCTATCTCAGCACGAATGCCTGGGGATGGGCAACGGATCCGCAGTGTCTGCGCATTACCTTGAACACGCTGTATGACCGGTATCACTGTGATCTGTTCTGCGTGGAAAACGGAATCGGCTGGAATGATGTGTTTGAGGACGGCACGGTTCATGACAGCTACCGGATCGATTACATGCGTGCAAATATCCGCTCCATGCGTGACGCCGTTGATTATGACGGAATTCCGCTGATGGGCTATCTCTACTGGGGATGTGTGGACATGGTATCCAACGGAGAAGGAGAGATGGCGAAGCGGTATGGACAGATCTATGTGGATGCGGATAACTATGGAAAGGGCAGCTTTGCCCGTTTCCGCAAGGATTCCTGGTCCTGGTACCGGGACTGCATCGCTTCCAATGGTGAAAATCTGTAGAACATACATCTGAATCAGATCTCACATTACACCACGGTCCATGCAGGAATGTGCATTACGAAGAGGATGGAAATCGATGCGTTTTACTCGCATTACAGTCACATCCTTCCTTACGCTCCGGATGGATCCACGGCTGAACAGCAGACAGAAGAAAAAATCCAGAGGTCACAGGCACATCTGGATTTTTTGGTTCAATCTGAAAATCTGTGTACAGACAGGCATTCTGCTTTGGTTTTAACCTATTAAAACAACGAAAGCCGCATGCCTTCGCCTAAAGAGATCGATGTATTCTGTTTCCGCGCCGACCGATTCCGCGCCTTTTTGGGCTTCCCTTAACATTAAGGCTGTGTTCCAGTTCTTTCTGGGGCTTCCGTTCAGAATCATTGTCTTCATATGGGTTTTCCTTCTTTCTGACTGCTGGGTTTTCTTTGACTAATTGTACTGCATGTAAAACCTGTTTTTCAGAGGTAATGACTGCCGGCTGTATGACCTGCGCATGCTTTTACAGTCGGAAGATGAGAATGAAGAAAGAACTGTCCGAGTGTATGAACAGTTCTTTTGAAACAGGAACTTCCAAGGGAAAGGGGATCAGTGGGATCCGCTTCCGGTCAGGAAAGCTGTCTGGCTGACCTGTCCGGATTTTTCAAAACAGACATTTGCGCGGATCTGATCGGCCGGTACCCCGAGGCCTTTTTCATAGATCACGCCAAGCTCGTAGAGGGCAGGGCGGATGCCGTGTTCGGATGCGGTTTCGAGATACTGTCTTGCCCTGGCATAGTCCTGACTGACGCCGTCCCCGTTCAGGATCATTACGCCAAGCCGGTACATGGCTTCCCAGTTTTCCTTTTCCACTGCCTTCTGGAACAGTTCAGCCGCTTTGGTATGATCCTCCTGGCATCCGGTTCCGTTCTGATACAGAACCCCGAGTTCAAACTCCGCGTCCGGATTTCCATGCTCTGCCGCAAGCCGGTAGTATTCAAAGGCCTTCTGATCATCTTTCGGAAGATCCGCTCCGCTCTGATAAATGCGGGCAAGATTCATCATCGCGTCCACATTGCCGTGTTCCGCCGCAATCTGAAACAGCTCTGCCGCTCTGGCGATGTTCCGTTCCACCCCGGTTCCGTTTTGAACCATCAGGGCAAGATTCATCGCGGCGGAAGGGTCCTTTCGATCGGCTGCTTTCTGATAGTATTCCGCTGCTTTCTGATCATTCTTTTCGGTTCCTCTTCCGACTGCGTGCATGTAGCCGAGAATGGAGAGCGCCGCGGTATTGCCGCGCTCCGCGGCTTTCATGAACCATTCCATTGCCTTCTGATCAGACTGGGGAACGCCAAGCCCGTTGAGATACAGCTGTCCCAGGCTGTACATCGCTTCGGTATTTTCCTTTTCCGCCGCCAGAAGAAAGCAGGAGGCAGCTTTTTCATAATCCTTCGCGACACCGGTTCCCTTCAGATACATGATGCCAAGATTCAGGGCGGCAGTGGGATCCTGCTGGTCGGCAGCCCTCTGGTAATACTCCGCCGCTTTCTTTTCATCCTTCTGAATGCCTTTGCCGGCGGAATACATGAAGCCAAGATACGTGAGGGCAGTCGGGTTGTCCTTTTCCGCCGCTTTCCGGAAACAGTCAAGTGCTTTCCGGCTGCTCTGGGCGATGCCTTTGCCGGAGAGATACATCATGCCAAGATTGGTGGCTGCGACCGGATCACCAAGATCCGCGGCCTTCTGATAATACTCGGCGGATTTTGCCTCATTCCGCGCAGTTCCCTTGCCGGTATGATACATCCAGGCAAGGGTTGAAAGCTCCGCGGTATCCCCGAGCTCGATTGCTTTCCGGAACCATTCAAACGCCTTCGCGTCATCCTGTTCCACCCCGTTTCCATTCATATAGAGGCGGCCGAGATTGCGCATGCCCTTGGGGTCATTGAGATCCGCTGCTTTCTGAAACAGACTGGCTGCCCTGTCATAATTGCGGGCAACTCCGACACCGCCGGCATACAGGATGCCGAGATTCACCATTGCGCCGGTATCCTTGAGATCGGCGGCTTTCTGATAATACGCGGCTCCCTTGAGTTCGTCCTTTTCCGTTCCTCGGCCGCTGAGATACATGCTCGCAAGAGCCGGAAGGACTGCGGTATCTCCCTTCTTTTCCGCCTGTCTGAAGTAATCAAACGCCTTTTCATCGTTCTGCGGTACGCCAGTGCCTTCCATATACAGCAAACCGAGCCGGCGCATGCCGTCCGCGTTTCCAAGCTCTGCCGCTTTCCGGAACAGATCCGCCGCCTTTTCATAATCCTGCTTCACACCTGGTTCATCGATATATGCTTTGCCAAGCCGCAGGATGGAGCCGATGTCATTCAGTTCGGCTGCCTTTTCAAGGTACAGCAGCGCTTTCTGGTTGTCCTTGGGAACCGTTTCTCCCTCCAGATACATGGTCCCAAGCAGGGCACAGGCATCCCTGTGGCCAAGGTCCGCGGCTTTCGTGAAGCACTCCAGTGCCTTTTCTGAATCCTGCTGCAGTTCTTCATCCCCAAGAGAATAGCGGGTGCCAAGATGCCAGTATTCATCCGCGGAGGGTTCCTTCTGTGCTTCCTTTGGCTCTTCTTCGGCAGGCTGTGGTTCTGATGGCGCGGCGCTGTCGGTTTCTTCCGGAAGTCCGCCAGGCTCACCCGGAAGGGAAAAGAGCGGGTCAGTGACAGGAAGGGAAAAGAGGTTGGTCTCTTCTGAAG
>CAMNFS010000066.1 GCA_946537255.1 uncultured Erysipelotrichaceae bacterium | reverse complement strand
CGGCCTTTGCTGGCCTGCCAATATCGCTCCATACAAGGTCGCTATTGTTCTGATCTCTGCCAAGAATGAGGATCAGGTCAAAGCCGCGGATGATCTGTATGAAGCCTTCCGAAAGGCAGGAATTGAGGTACTGCTCGATGATCGGGATGAGCGCCCGGGCGTCAAGTTCAAGGATATGGATCTGATCGGCATCCCCTGGCGGCTGACGGTCGGCAAAAAAATCAGTGAAGGCAAGGTAGAGCTGAAAAACCGCAGAACCGGTGAGATGCAGGAAATAGATCTGGATCAGGCGGTTTCCTGTGTAAGTGCTCTGCTTCAGTAATTCTTCCGAAGGGACTCAGTCCCTTCTTTTTTTCGAATGAAGAGCGAATGGATTTGATAGAATGATCTTAATCGATGAAAGGAGTCAATCATGAATAAAGAACTTGCCCTCAATGCGATCGATAGGATCATGGAAGCACTTGGTGATCTTCGGGATGCGCTTGATGACGAACCCATCGCGGAATTATTATCAATCGATGAGACATCGGAAGAAGATGCCCCGCTTATGGAAACTCCCCTGGTGGAGCCTGTTTCCGCCGATTCGGATGATGAAACGGATGAAGATGTCTCTGTCTTAATCGTCGGCGCCCCGGCTGAGGATGAAGAGGAAACCGGATTTGTCAGTGCCATCGGTGAACCGCTCGATGAGGAACCTTCCCCTGTGATCGAGTCTTCTGAGGAACCGGCGGAAGAAGAAATCAGTCCGGAAAACATCCCCTCCTGTCCGATATCCATCAGCGAAGAGAAAGCTGAAGAACAGCCGGCAGAGGAACCAAACGGATCCGGCGTTTCTTCTGTACTTTCCGAATCAGAAAAGAATCCTGAATCCAAAGAAGAAATCGGAACGATTACGATTGCGGAGGTTTCAGAAACAGTCCCTTCAGAACCGTCAGTCACTGAAACCGAAAAGAAAGAAGAAGTCAGTTCGATTCAGCTGGTCCTGCCTGATGCGCTTTCAAAAAAGTCAGTCAGTGAACAATCTGCTGCAGAACCAGCCATGATCACCTGCCCCAAGTGTCATTCCCTGATCGCCTCCGACAGCAACTTCTGTGATATCTGCGGTACCCAGCTGAAGAAGAATAATAAAAAAATCTGCTCCTATTGCGGAGCAGAGGCGCTTCTGACAGATAACTTCTGCATGCGCTGCGGAACCAGGCTGATCTGAGTATTATTTCTCTTCCTGCGCCTGTGAAAGATAATTCGGTTCGGCATATTCGACGCGGTCGTTTTCCCGAACCCATTCCAGAAGTTCTTCGGTTGTCCTGGACGGATCTCTGACCAGGACAATTTTTCTGTTTCCATCCAGTTCCATCAGTACTTCTGCCTGATCCAAGGCAGCGTCACTTTCATGCGCCTTATGATCAGCTGCTTTCTCTGCGACAGTCAGCAGTACTTCATTTTCCACATAGGTCCCCGGCTGAATGGAAGTCTGAGAACTCACACTGCCGCCGCTTTCCCTGCATCCGGAAAGCGGAAACAGAAACGCAATGCCGAAAGCACTGAGCAGTTTTTTCCAGGTATGTTTCATAGGTCAGCCTCCTGAACTTCTCCATCATACTTCATAATTACCTGAAAGATCCGCGCATTCTTCCGCAAATGCCCGTTCCGCGCACGCAAAAACCTCCCTGCTTTCCTGCGGTATCCGCTGATTCAGAACGGTTTCTGTTAAATCCATCAGTTCTTTTATATGGAAGGACCAGGGACGGGTAAAATCATGTTTCTTCTTTTCTCTTTCCACCATGTCCCTGTCATACGCCTGATCCCAGATGAATCTGCAGCAGCCATCCCCATCTGCCATGGAAGCTTCCGTAAAGAGATGAAAGCTTGCCTGAAAACCTTCCAGAAGTGCCTGATCAATGCAATGACAGTAATAAGCCCCTTCCCTTGCATACCCATATTTCATAAAGACATCATGCCAGGGGCATTTAAGAACTTCGGAAACGGTATGATCTTCCTTCGAAAAGAGGCAACAGACCGATTGATCTTGACAAAGCGGCAGTTCCCCGGTAATCAGAAAAGCATTGATCGATGGTTCCAGATCGTTTTTCACGGCATTGTCCCGCATTCTCTCCCCGCGTCTTTTTCCATAGGCACATACGATTTCTTTACTCAGCACTCCGGCTATTTCCCATCCATACCGCTTCATAAGAATACGGGTACATATGGCAAACCATAAGGCGTGATGATCCACGGTCCACTTCATGCGGTTTCTCTCTCTTTCTTGACCAGTATATGATTCTTTTCAATAATAATGACATGCAGTCAATGAATTTTACAGAAGGAAGGATCTTCCGCCCTCTGATCCGGTTTACAATTCCTGTCATGGGCGCTCTTTTTCTTCAGTCACTGTATGGAGCCGCGGATCTTCTGATTGTCGGCCGCTACGCGTCAAATCCGGATGTCTCTGCTGTTTCCACGGGAGCGCAGCTGATGCAGACGGTGATGTCATTGATCAGCGGTCTTGCCATGGGTACAACGGTCCTTCTGGGACAGAAGATCGGCGAAGGCGACCGACGGGGCGCAGGTGAAACCATCGGCGCAGCCATTTCTTTCTTTTCATTGTTCGGGATTGTTCTGTCTGTTGCTCTGTTTCTTGGAACACCGTTTCTTGCGCAGATCATGAATGCCCCGCCGCAGGCTGCCGCGAAGACCTGCAGCTATATCAGAATCTGCTCTGCCGGACTTCTCTTTATCATTGCGTACAATGTTCTGGGCAGCCTTTTCCGCGGTATCGGCAATGCCCGTCTGCCGCTTCTTTCTGTTGCCGCAGCGGCAGTGATCAATATCTTCCTTGATCTTCTTCTGGTCAAGGGCTTTGACATGGGCGCGGCCGGTGCGGCTGCGGCGACCGTCATTTCCCAGGGGATCAGCGTCCTTGCATCCCTGTTTCTACTTCGCCGTATTGAACTTCCCTTTCTGTTTGATCGCTCTTCGATCCGGTTTCACAAAGATCTGACACGGATGATTCTGAAATACGGTGTACCGATCGCTCTGATGGATCTGCTTGTCGGGGTGAGCTTTCTTGTCATTCTTTCCATTGTCAACTCACTGGGATTACTGGCAAGCGCAGGAGTCGGCGTCGCGGAAAAGGTCTGTGGTTTTGTGCTTCTGATTCCCTCCTCTTTCTCTCAATCCATGGCAAGCTTCACCGCTCAAAATTATGGCGCAAGAAAGATGAAGCGTGCCTATCAGGGACTGCGGTATGGCATTCTGACAAGTCTTCTGTTTGGATTGGGACTGTTCTATCTTGCTTTCTTTCATGGCGATCTGCTGTGCGGTCTCTTCTCGGGGGATCCGGAAGTCATACAGGTGGGATGGGATTATCTCAAGGCCTACGCGATTGACTGTATCCTGACCTCGGTATTCTTCCTTATGACCGGTTTCTTCAACGGCTGCGGCTATACAAGGTTTGTCATGCTGCAGGGAATCATCGGTGCCTTCTGCGTCCGGATTCCGATATCCTGGCTGATGTCAAGACAGATTCCTGTTTCCCTGTTTCATATCGGGCTTGCTACTCCTGCCTCTTCTTTTGTACAGTGCATTCTCTGCGGTCTTTACTTCCTGCATGTGCGAAAGGAACTGAAGAAACGGGAAGTCCGTACGTCCGGTTCATAATAAAAGCCTTCTTGCGAAGGATTTTATTTTTCCGTGTATTTTCCCTGTTTGAGAAGCAGGATGTTTCTGACCCGCTTCTTCACATAATCCCCGTTCCCGTTTTTGATATTGAGAACCACTGCTTCCGCTTTTCGATAGGCATCCACCAGAGGATGACCGACAGCGTTGATGCGGTTGCGGATTTTTTCATATCTTACATCCGGAAACACATAGGTCGGATGCCGCAGCGGGAACTCTGTTTCATACCGTTTCATATTGAATACTCTGCGGATTCCTCGGGGAAGATTTTCAATGTTGGTGGAATGCTCGGCATTCGGATCGCAGCCGATATTGGTCATCATGTTCTTGCGGGGAATAATCAGAAGCTGATGATGGCCGTACACCGCAAAATTCATATAGAACTCATCACCCGGAATATGTCCGTCATACCCGCCCTGTTTTTGGATGAGTTCAAGCTGGCGGCGGTGAGCAGGGACTGCTTCTCCTGCCAGCTCTTCAAGAACGGACAGCGTATATGGTTCGTCCTTGAAGCGCAGATCATAATACTCGTCAAAAGAACGCTTCCACATTGCGATGCCCCAGATACTGCCGTATCTGGAAAAGAAATAATCCGATGGACAGTCTTCAGAAATGCCTTCATGATTCATTCCGCAGATCATATAGATTCTTTCATCATCCTTGTACTTTTCCAGAAGTTCCCTGCAGAACGGAAACCAGGACAGGGACGGCAGAATATCATCCTCAAGAATGATGCATCGGTCCACATATTTCCAGATCAGTTCATGCTGACGGGACATGATCCCGTAGGTTCCAAGATTCTCCTCGCTGTAGAATTTATGCACTTCACAGTTCCAGTCGATCTCCGTATCATACATGGTCCGGCTGATCTGAATATTCTTCCATTCCTCTTCCGTTCTGCCTCCGTCTGAAATCACAAACAGAATGCTCGGCTTCACCTGACGGATAATCTCAAACTGCCGGCGCTGGAATTCCGGCCGGATCCAGATGAAAACCATAACGGGTACGTCAATCAGATAATCCTGCATCTTTCCTACCTCTTCCCGCCTATTCTACCACAGCTGAAAAACTCACCGCAGGATGTATGAAGGCTGAATTCACTTCAGTTCCTTCGCTTTTCTTTCCTGTTCCATCTGCCATTCCAGGAACTTTTCCAGACGCAGTGGCTTTGCGTAATAGTAACCCTGGAAGCTTTCCACACGGAGTTTCTTCAGAATATCCCGCATTCCTTCTGTCTCGATGCCTTCCACGCATACCTTCGCGCTGAAGATCAACGCAAGATCAGAAATATTGTTCATAATCTTCCGATCCACTTCATTCTTTTCAATGCAGCGGACAAAACTGCGGTCAATCTTAATGACACTGACCGGAATCTCCTTCAGAATCCCGATGGAAGAAAAGCCGGTCCCAAAATCATCAAGGGCGATGATAATGCCTCTGGACTTCAGGGAAACCAATACATTTTTCAATAGATTCAGATCCATCAGCCGGCATCGTTCCGTTACCTCAAAGCACAGGTGTTCCGGTGGGTATTTCAGATCCGCCAGAATCCGAAGCACCATATCAGTGAAATCCGGCTTCTCAAGCTGGGTATAGGAAAGATTGACATTGATCACAAAATCCGGATCATGAATCAGGAACTGTTTGGCCGCAAGAATGGCTTCCCGGATAATCCATTCCCCAAGCTCAGGGAAAAGAGGATCAGATTCCAGAATCGGAATAAACTGATCCGGCGGAACCATACCGTAGGTTTCGTTTTCCCATCGCAGCAGCGCCTCCGCTCCGATCAGCTGCTCGCTTTGCGCATCTACCACCGGCTGAAAGAACAGAGAGAAGCCCTGACATCCGTGCATGATGGAGGACCGGATGGCATGAAGCTGTTCAAGCCGCAGATGCGAAGCACCTTTCTCCTCATTCCGGAATTCAACCAGATCCCCCTGATGACGGACCTTTGATTCCGTATATGCGAAATTCAGACATGCGTAGACTGTCTGCGAATCCACGTCATAGTTCATCACCCGCAGCGCTCCGCAGTTCAGATTCAGAAGAATATTCTTCCCATCCACCCGGAAATCCTCGTGCAGACAGGCCCGGAATTCTTCATATTTTTCCTTCAGTTCCTGCAGAGGCATGGAATTACTGATGACCGCGAATTTTGTTCCGTCAATCCGATAGGTATGCCCGTGATTTCCAATGGTTTCATGAAGCTTCCTGGCATAGAGCTGCAGCACCCGGTTTCCAAAGTGATACCCATACATCTCATTGACTTCTGAAAAGCTTCCGATACCGATCAGAAGAACGGCGATTTCCGCCTTTCTTTTGATCCAGCCATCGAGATCCTCAAAGAATCCATACTGATTTCTGAACCCGGTCAGGGTATCGATATGTCCCTGTATGTTATGATTCCGGATCGTTCCCACAAAATAATCCGGCTCACCCAATGGATCACGAATCACAATGCCGCGGCAGGTACAGACATCATACTCTCCGGAGGTTCGCATGGCCCGATACTGCATGTCGTGGCCGAACTCTTTTCCGCTGAAGATTGCATTGATTCCTTTGCGGTATGCCCCCCTGTCTTCGGGATGAATCCGGTTTTCCCAGATATCTCCTGCGCCATACATGTATTCGGAAGGAAGGCCGAACGTATCAACGGCGTTTTTTGCCCAGCGGCTGTAGTCGTATTTCATGTCACAGAGATAGACATAGGTGCCCTCAGATACGATAGCAAAAGCCCTGTACAGTGAATCCAGCTTATTCCGGCGTTCATCCGTGATGATTCTGATTTCTGCTTTCTGTCCGCTGGAATGACTCTCAAGAACACGCTTCTGCTGCTTCAGCCGTTCTTTGTCCGCGTACATCTGACTGTCCGCGCGGTTGAACACATCCTCTACGGAATGATCCGCCAGCTTTGAATATTCCGCAAGACCGGACGCAATCACCGGTCCTTCTCCGATCCTCTGGTTTTCTTCCGACTGCTTGCGAAGAGCAGAGATCAGTTTCTCGCGGTCCGTATAATCTCTGTTCCGCAGAACCACCGCAAACTCATCTCCGCCGATCCGAAACACGGGACTGTGATCAAATATCCTGCAGATCAGCATGCAGGCGTCCTTGATGTAATCATCTCCCGCCTTGTGCCCTTCCGTATCATTGATGACCTTGAGGCCATTGATATCGCAGATGACAATCCCGAAGGGAGTCCTTTCTTCCTCCATTGTCCTCTGAAGTTCCTTCTCCATCTCCCTGTAGGCGGTTTTGTTTTTGGTATGTGTCAGTTCATCCCTGCGGGCAAGCTCATTGGCCATGGACAGCTGCGCAAGATGTTCCTGTTCTCTGCGGACATCATTGTCCCGGTTTTCCACACAGATGATGAAATGACTGTGGTCAGAGGAATAGGTCACTGACATGCGGGTATACTGGGTTTTGCCGCCCTCTGCATTCATCCGGTAATCCTGAATCAGCTGCCGGCTGTTTTCAAGCTGGGAAATCAGATGGTCCCGGTCAAGGAAATGACGGATTCGTTCCCGGTCATCCACATAGATCAGCCGGTCAATATTGGTTAACGACGTCGCAAAGAAATCGCTTCCTTCTTCCTTGACTTTCAGCTCTCCTGATTTTTTCCGGGTTGAGAATTCGGCATAGTTCGAGTTGCTGCAGTCAATGTAATAAATCAGATCATAATGATCCGCGAGCCTCTCTGCGATCCGGGTGAAGGTCATTCCTTTTTTCTGATCCGCCTGAAGGGCAAGCTGTGCCTGAACTTCCTCATCAATATTTTCAATACAGACAAGAATATGTTTCTCATCCTTTGCCATGATTTCCGTATGACGGATATGTCTTACGTTTCCGTTGAGTACAAGGCGGTAGGCAACGGAATAGGAATTTCTGTATTTCAGATTATTCAGCATGACCTCAGGGTAATGCAGGCTGAGGGCCATTTCCTGATCCTCAGGATGTACATATCTGCGGATGCTTCTGCGGCTTTCCGCGAAAAAATCATTTCCGGTAGCCGGTACATTCAGTTTCTTGTATTCATCCGTTGAAGATATTTCCGTGTATGTGCCCGTTTTGATATCAATGTAGTAGAGCGTATCATACTGTTCCGCAAGACTCGCCGTAATCTGATCATAGATTTCCTTCTGACGGGCAACTTCCTTGTTGATCTGTTTCTGACGATACTGCTCGGTATTCTCATTCAGACCGACAATCAGACGCATGCCTTCCTTTTCTTTCACCAGCGTTGCTTTCATCTGTACGTGCAGAGGTCCGTTTTCCGTAATCAGCCGGTAGCCGATTGTGAAGAAACCGATGCGTTCTATCTGCTCAAGAATATTCAGCTTGGAAAACGCCGCAAGAAACCGGTCGAGATCGTCCGGATGTGTGAAACGTCTTGCCTCTTCCGCAACCTTATCAAAGAAATGCTCTCCGGATCTTTCCTGATGAAAGGAATCTTCATAATCATGGGTGGAACTGAACTCATGATAGGATTCCGTTTCCGGATCCACAATATAAACACAGATAAAGTTTCCTGTAAGCGCCTGAAGGCTGTTATATACCGTGCGCTCCTCCATGATCCGATCATATTCCAGGTGTTCCTTTACCCATTCATCCGTTTCCGATACAGAAAGAAGAATCACATCGGGATCCGCTTCTGACACGGTCATTCTCATACGGTGACAGACAGGGGTTCCATGGATTATCCTGCCGCAGACAAGGTTATATTCTGTTCTGTTTTTCGAGATTTCCATGAAAAACGAAGGATCCATTGCCTTCAGAAAAGCTTCCCTGTCTTCCTTTATGACTGATGTGGACGCGATATTGCGGCAGAAGTCAAAAAAACTGAAATCCGGCTCTTCCTTCACCGGTTTTCCGGTACGCTCATCCGTATGAAACCATATGAATGTGCCGGTATTGACGTTAACACAGAACAGCTCAACGAATTCCTTTGAAAAAGCCTGCAGACAATAAACATTCAGATCATTCTGATTCCACTCATTGTCATTGATCTCTTGATTCATGATTCCCTCCGCAAAGGATCCCATACCCTGTCACCAGAATTCATTCTATATATTTAATCGCAGAAACCGGCCGGGGATCCTTTCCCCTCTCATCTGTTTCACGCAGGAACATGCCTGCATAGTACTGTATTTATTGTAGCAGGTATGATGATTCAAAACTTTTTTTGATGTCGGAAAAACAAAGAATCACATCATGAAAATGCATTTTCTCTCTCATTCCCGCTGAAAATCTCTGAAAACAGGATTTCCTTCCTGTCTTTCATGGATCAAATGGATGGCATATAATAACGGAAAAGCAGACCGTACGGAAAATTACCGGTTCTAAACCAAGGGACCATGTGACAAAAGGGACATTCCATTTCTTTGGTGCAGCAGGCAATGTCCAGCCCCTCTTGCATTCAGAGGTACCTCAGAGAAACAAGGCCGGAAATACTGCTTTTTCAAGGAACAGGATCATCCGATGAAAAAGAAAGACTGGAAAACAGCAGTATGGATGATTGCGGTACTGGCCGCTGTTTTCTGTCTGTTTCAATGCGCTCATTCACAGCATACAGATGCGGATGCCGTTCAGGAACCTTCATTGAGTCCGCCTGCGGATAACCCGGATGAACTGCGGCCTGAGCAGCTGCCCGAGGATCATTATGACCTTTCCTATGAGGTCAAATTCCTGCTGGATGCCGATCAGGTACTGGACAGGGATCACCGGCTGAAGAAGGAATGGCTGAGTGCCTTCCGCATCCAGGATGAGTATCAGCCCATAGAGGTATGTTTTGTCGAAACAGAGAACAGATCCTTCCAGAAAGAGGGTTGGACGAACCGGATGCGTCTGAGGGAGGGCAGAAAAAAGATCGAGCGGACTTATAAGAAACGGTATCCTGTTTCTGACGGGAATATTGAGGCAGCCCTGGCTCAGGCTCAAAAGGATGGATTTGAAATCCCGGGAAAAAGCAACGCAGCAGAATCCAATGATAAGGAAAAAAACTCTGACCGCTTTGAGGCAGAGATTGACTGGGAATATGAGAACATGATCCTCAGTCTCAGCTGGAAGACTTCCGGAAAGCTTCCGGGAACTGACAGTCTTTTTGACCTTTCGGACTTGGAAATCAGGGACTTCATGAAAAACGCCATGCCGGAGATGGAAGCCGGCTGGAAACAGACAGACTGGGGCTATGCATTGATGGAACAGTCTGTTTCAGTCGGTCCCCTTCGCTTCCTGCGGGCCCAGGGCACACTCTTGGAAAGTGATATCACCGTTGAAATCTGGCCGCTTTCCAAAGACAGTCAGAACGAGGATCAGTATCTTGTGGAACTGTCATTTAAAACAGATCAATTGGAGGATGCCAGGAAAAAGAGACAGGAACTTACTTCCCTGCTGGATGAAAAAAAGATTCTTCTGCACCGGAATTCCACGAAAACCAGCCGGGTTCTGGATGCCTGGCTGAAGTGAATCCAATTATCAAAAGAAAAACCGAAATACGCCTTGCGCATTCCGGGCTGATAAAGACAGGAACCATCTGAGTTATCAGAGTTCCGGGTATTTTTCGCGGTCCATATACTTCCGTTCCAGACCCAGGCAAAGACTGAGCCAGTTTTCAGCGGTACGAAGCCTGTTTCCGCAGTTGATATGATATTTGTTCCAGACCTTCATGGCCTTGACACCGCCCTCTTCCAGCGCTTCCCGGATTTCTCTTAATTCTTTCTTTTTCGCAGGCGAAATCTGATCCAGCTTCAGCATATAATCAATCGCATCCATGCTGTCACGGGCGATAAAGGCATTGTTATGAATCACCTGCTTCAGCTCCTTGAGCGCACGCATGAAATACTTTGCGTCAATGGTATAGACGGCTTCCTTGGTGGTATTTGTGAAATGACGGCGATAGGACATCAGAACATTCGGCACAAAGGAAAGATCCGCCCCCAGGGCAGCAGCCGTCTGATAGGTGAAATTATCAAATGAGATCGTCTCCGGAAAGTCCGGATCCTTCATCATTTCACGAAGAGCAAAGTAAACCTGCCGGTCAAGAAACAGATTGCATCCGAAAACACGATGCGTAAAGAACGCATCCATCGGATTTTTGATCTCATATTCATAGGTGCTGGCAAAATCCGGATCTCTCAGCTTTCCTTCGCTGTCGATGATTTCCATATTGCAGGAAAAGCAGATCGGTGTGTCCTGCCCTTTCACTTTCTTAATATGTTCCGCAAGATTGACGTAGTGTTCCAGCTTGTATGGTTTCCAGATATCATCATTATCCATGTAGGCAAAGTAGTCATAATCCTCCGCCCCTTCCGTATTGATGATCAGATTGCGGTAGTTTCCATGAGGTCCCCGGCGGCCGGAGTTGTTTTCCATCATTTTCACGCGGGAATCTCGGGCCATGAAATCTCTCAGAATCTTCATGGTTGCCTCATTGGAGTTATCATTTGAGATCATGAGGGTCCAGTTGGGATACGTCTGTTTTTCAACGCTTTCAAATTCGGCACCGATGTATTCCTCCGAACTGTAAAGCGGACATAGAATCATTACTTTTTTATCAGTTTCCATTTTTCTTATTCTCTCCGGAATGTCTCCGCCTCATATTCTAGCAGTATCTTTTTCAAAAGGAAAACAGCCGGACGTTTTCTCTTCTTCATCCGTGCTGCCATATTGATTACCTGATCCCTTTTCCCGGTATGGTTTCAAGGATGTCTCTGAATTGTCATTTATGATCCCTGGAATGGAGTTCGTTCTGAAATGCCTTACATGTAAATGGACAGCGTCTTCCCTGAAAGTACTGATCCAGCACATTCTGAAACACCTCGATATGATCTGTCACAAGCGAAAACAGCGTCATGCATGAACAGAGCTTCCTGGCATCCGTTTCACCAAAGATCCGGACAGGATCTCTTTCGTCCAGTTCCAAAAGCGCTTCAGAGATTCGAACAAGCCGCTTTTGCAGAAGCGCATCATCCAGATACTCCCTGGCTTCCGCAAAGGAATCAATGGCATAGTACTGAGAAATGGAAGAGTTTCCCATCCCCTTGAGCTGCGGGAAAATATACCACATCCAGTGGGTCAATTTTCTCCCGTTCATAATCTCTCTGAGCGCACAGTCATAGTCCCGATTCTGTGCTTCATGAAACCGTTTCAGACTCATCGTCGGCATTTCCTTTCATACAGCGCGTATCATTCGCCGATGAACTGTCAGCGTTTTACATAATAATGCCTTGCGATCCATTTCGATATTCCGTCAAGTCCCGGATAGATCGTCCGTTCATTCATATTCAGCTGATCCAGAATATCCCGTAAATCCCAGCGAAGACTGCGGTCAATAATGTATTTGACCGTATGATCCGTATTCTCATCCAGATACTTTTCAAGATTACTGATACCTTTTGGAACCATGGAAAAAAAGGAATACTGATTGACAATCCGCTGATCGACAGACGGCGGCTCAATCATGACAAGAGATTTCGATCCCATGCTTTTGTCATAGTCTTCAATACTGTTTGTAATCTCCGTCAGGCTTTTCACAGAAAAGACATAGGTGCTTCTGTCATCCAGAACCTTTTTGTATTCCTCCGGCAGATATTTATTCAATTCTCTTGCATCGATCCGCCAGATCACGCAGTCTCTTTTTTCCAGACTGGAAAGGTCGACTTCCGAGTCGGCAAAATGCAGGGCAATAATCGGAGAAGGCGTCCAGTCCAGAAGTCTTGTGGGCAGACCATGGTGCTGTCCCACGATCATGGCCTTCCAGATGGACGCATCGATTGCAGGATCTTCAATGCTTGCATACTTAATGAAATTTTCAAGAAGATGCATTTCCAGGGAGCTGGCAAGATGACCGCAGTTGCGCATCAGGCTGGTGGACAGATCATAGGATGCGTCCGGCATCCCGCGGTAGAAATAAGAGCTTCTGAGCCGTTTGTTATCCGGATGTCTCTGATGTTCAAACGCAAGCTTTTCGATTCCTTCCAAAGTATCGATTTTCACAACATGAATCATATGGAACCCCCGCAGATGTCTTTCTAATAATATACCAGTCTCATGTGATCTGTCTGATGCTGTTCGTGCTGTTTCATATGAGGGTTAAATGGTCTTATGAAACAGGCTTCTGTCGGCCGTGTGATCCATCATGGAATCCTTCCCATGACTGCATGGTCCCAGCAGAAAGTTCCATGCAGTATTTTCATTCGGTCCATCCTTCATCCCCGCATACTTTCCGGAATGACCAGACTAAAGTGTCTGAAACAGAAAAAACAGATCTGAACCCCATGGGGATCAGACCTGT
>CAMNFS010000065.1 GCA_946537255.1 uncultured Erysipelotrichaceae bacterium | reverse complement strand
AGTATACTCAAATTTCGTCCTGCATGGAGGTATTAATATAAAGATCCGCACAATCTTTCACGCGGCACTCCCGGAAATAGTATTCTTCCATGGGAATCCAGCGCGAAACAAACGTCTCGAGCTTTGCTTCCCCGTTTCTCAGACGGATTCTTTCCAGCTGATCCGCAGGCAGAACATCCATGAAAACCGTCAGATCATAGAATTTTCTGAGATCCGGATGCAGGGCATAGGATCCCTCCGCAACAATGATTCCCTCTGGCTTCAGCACCCCGTTTTCCTTCAGTTCCATCACGCTGCAGTCCATTCTTCTCATGTGCGCGCACTTTCCATCCTTCAGGGGAGTCAGCACTTCCTCAATCAGCCGTTCCCGGTCCATATTGCCTCCCGGCTCAGCAAACCTTTCTTCCGTGCGCTGTTCCTTCCGGAGAAAAAAGTCATCCATATGAATCACCTGACACGGCCCCTTCTCTTTCAGAATATCTGAAAGGGTTGTTTTCCCGGACCCGCATCTGCCGTCAATCGCTACAAGCACAGGCGAAGACATGGTCTTTGCCAGGGAGAGAATCTGATCCGCCTTCTGGTTCAGATAAACCAGATAAAACGGTATGTTATCTTCTGTCATTACTCCTGGCATGCGTCTACGATCGCCTCCCATGCGTCCATGTATCCAATGCCTTCCTTTCTCGCAATTTCCGCGACGCTTTCATATTCCGGATAGTACCGGAGGTTGCCATCCGCGATACACTCCTTAACCAGCGCTTTTCCAAATAAGGTTTCCACTTCCCTGACCTTCCGCTCCAGAAAGGACGTGGCCACCGGATAACGGCGAATCCCCAGCGTTGTCGTATTCCGGAAGATCAGCGCTTCCATTGCCGGAATGTCCTTTTCCCTGGCGATTACCGTCAGAATCGTACCTGGACGGTTCTTCTTCATGTAGCAGGGAATCCAATGCACATCCCTGGCTCCGGCCTGAAAGAGCTCTCCCATCAGAAATCCAAGCTGTTCCCCTGTGCTGTCATCCACATTGGTTTCCAGTTTGAAGATCCGTTCACTGACCTCCTCTGTTTCCACAAGCATTGCCCGCACCATGCCGGCAAGTCCTGTCTCCCGTTTCCCAGCCCCGTATCCGATCGCTCTGATCAGAAACTGATTCAGCTGTTTTTCCCCGCAGGAAACAGCGGCCGCGATCGCAGCACCGGTCGGTGTCAGCAGTTCCCCCTGCACATTCATGATCCGCACAGGAAGCGAACTGGCGGCAAGAATACTGGAAACCGCGGGAACCGGAACCGGAATAATTCCATGCTGGCAGCGGACCGTGCCGGTCCCGTCAACCAGGTATGGAATAAAGGTCTTCTGAATTCCCAGGTTGTCATAGCATACGGCAAAGGAAATCACATCCACAATGGAGTCCACCGCGCCGACCTCATGAAAACACACTTCTTCCACCGGTACCGCGTGTGCTTTGCTTTCCGCATCCGCAATATACCGGAAGATCTGATGAGCAAGCATCCGGGCGTTTTCGGTGAGATCGCCACTGTCAATGATCTGTTTTACATCCGCATAGCTGCGATGCTCATGGTCATGGTGATGGTGATGAGAATGCGCTCCCTCATGGTCATGATCATGGTGGTGACCATGTTCTTCTTCCTGATCATGACAGTGGCAGGATTCCTTGTTTTCATGTCCGTACAGATATTCCATATCGTGGTCATGATTGTCCTTTTCAAGAACCACGTCAAAATCACAGCATTCAATTCCGGATTTCATGACCCGGCTGATTCTGATTTCAAAACCCTCTGTGTGAAGGGAACCGAGGGCATGGCGGAGTACTGCTTCATCCGCCCCAAGATCCAGCAGCGACGCAACCGCCATATCACCGGAAAGCCCACTGGAGCAGTCAAGATACAGATAACGTTCCATAATGATTTACCTTTCTTTACCAATTCTCATCGTTTCATTCGTCATTCACGTCCTCTATTAATGAGATCAGAGAACCGATGCATTTATTATAAGCCTGTCACTTTTTTTCTTCCCCCGTAATGCATTTCATCATGGAAGAAGCAGGATCAGGATCACTGCCGCAGCAGTCGGTACCGTTACCGTATCCCATTCCCCCGGCGTCAGCATTTCCGTAACTGCGCATGCGGCAGCCGCGGCCAGAACCGGGCCCGCAATTTCTGCAAAACGGAAATGATAGACAAACGTAAGCAGAAGAATTCCGGCAAGAAAAGAGGAAACCAGCATGGCAGCGCTCCCTTCCCATGACTTTCTGCCATTGACCGGAGCAGACAGAATCTTATGCTTTCCAAATGGAATCCCGATCAAGGCGGCACAGGCATCCCCCACTCCCCACATCAGAATGGCAGCGGATGCGGCGGCCTGTTTATGAAAGATCCCCCAGGCCGCAGTGACAATGGCCGCGAACATGAAAAACAGCATCAGAAGACTCTTTTTCACTTCCCCCTTCGATTTCTGAACAAAGAGCTGATCAAACCATGGCTGCTTTTCAGCAAGCAGAAGCAGGGGATAGATCATCACCGCCATAACCACGGAAGTAAGCGCGGCAGCCTGCCAGTTCGCAGCACTTTTGAGCATCACTGAAAAACAGGAAAAAGCGATCACATGCAGTATCTTGCGGAAGACAAAATCCGGAATGGGTGTGAGAAACCGCAGCAGAACGGATACTGTGGCACATGGAATGAGATAAATAATGAGCGTCCCCAGGCAGTGAAGGGTCTGATGTACAAGGGGCAGTTTTGAAAGAACCGGCCGGTAATACAGCAGAAGCATCACGGAACCAAGAACCGTAAGTACCACCCCGGTCGCAAAGCCGGCGGTACGGCTGCTGATGCGATTTGCAAAACGGGCCGTGTACAGAGAGGAAGCAGTCGCGATCACCACACAGATCAGCATGATATGCCATTTTTCCAGAATGATTGCAGGATGAATCAGAATATGGCTGACGGAAGCGATCAAAGCAGTAAAGGTCATGATAAAGGTGCTGGTCCCTACCGCTGTTTTAAGATCCATGCCAAGGAATACGGTGAATACAATCAGCATCATCATTCCCCCGCCGGTGCCGACAAATCCCGTTCCAAACCCGATCGTCAGACCAAAGAAGATCGATATGGCAATTCCTTTCCAGTCCAGCTTCTCTCCCTTGGCAGCCGTATTGCCGCGGGCAGTATCGGGCTTCACCAGAAAACGGATCCCGATGCACAGCGTCAGAAACAGCGTAAAGCTTCCAAGCACTTCTCTTCCGGCAAGAAACGCCGCATAACTGCCGGCCATGCACATGACCGTAATACATGCGAGCATGATCCATCCGCGTTTCAGATCAATATTCCCGTTTTTCGCGTAAGTCCATGCCGTCACAGCCGAGCCGAGAATATCCGACGCAAGCGCGATGGCAGTCGCCTGATAGGCACCGGTTTCTCCCGCAAAGGACGGGCACATGACAAACAGAACCGGAACCATGACCGTTGCGGCAGAAAGACCTGCAAGTCCGGTTCCGACACCCGCCCCAAAAGCAGCGGCTATGATCCAGATCAGTTCCATTCACTCTATCCCCATCCTTTCTTTTCATTCATACAAGAAGAAAAATAAGGCATTCCCGGGATTTATACAACCTCTTGGCATCATCCATCCGCCAATCCCGCTTAGCGCTCAACCCAGTTTGGGGTATAGTAGAAGGCGTGCAAAGGACATATTATGAAAACAAGTGAATTTGATTATGAACTGCCGCAGGAGCTGATCGCCCAGACCCCTCTTGCGGACAGAAAAAGCAGCCGCATGATGGTCGTACACCGGGTATCCGGTGAACTGGAAGACACCTTGTTTGACAGAATCACCGACTACTTCCGCAGCGGCGATGTTCTGGTAAGAAACAACACCCGGGTCATTCCGGCAAGACTGTTTGGAACCAAGGAAGAAACCGGGGCGCATGTGGAGCTGCTGCTGCTGCGCCAGGAGAATGACGATATCTGGGAATGCCTTGCCGGAAACGCAAAAGTAATCAAGCCCGGCACCGTCATCTCTTTCCACGATGGCCGTCTGAAGGCACAGTGTACAGAGGTTAAGGACAAGGGCATCCGCCGCATGAAAATGATCTATGACGGCATCTTCAATGAACTGCTGGATGAGCTCGGACAGGTTCCGCTTCCTCCGTATATCCGCGAGAAGCTGGACGATCCCGAACGGTATCAGACCGTGTACGCAAAGGTACGCGGATCTGCCGCCGCGCCGACGGCCGGGCTTCATTTTACCGATGAGATTTTTGACCGACTCCGTGCCATGGGTGTCATCATCGCGGATGTCACGCTGCATGTGGGACTTGGCACCTTCCGGCCGATGGATACGGAAAACGTGGAGGATCATGTCATGCATGCGGAGGTCTATTCCATGTCTCAGGAAACCGCGGATATCCTGAATCAGGCAAAAGCGGAACACCGGCGGATTTTCGCGGTCGGCACTACCAGCGTCCGCACCCTGGAAAGTGTGTGGAACCGGTATGGACGGTTTGAAAAATGCGACGGCGAAACCACGCTGTTCATCTATCCCGGATACCAGTGGCATACCATCAGCGGGATGCTGACGAACTTCCATCTTCCGAAATCCACCCTTCTGATGATGATCTGTTCCTATGCCGGAAAGGAACTGATCATGAAGGCATATGAAACGGCAGTCAGGGAAAAGTACCGTTTTTTCTCCTTCGGCGACTGCATGCTGATTACAGATGAATAAGGAAGCTTACATCCGGTATCTCAAAAGCAGAAAGAGTTCAAACCGGAAAAACTACTTTCTGGAATCAAAAAAGGAACTGGAAGAAATACAGGCCCGCTTCAAGGATCGAAAACCCCGGCTACTTCTGCATGCATGCTGTGCTGTCTGCGCGTCTTTCCCGCTTGAGTTTCTCCATGATTTCTTTGAACTGACGGTCTTTTTCAACAACTCCAATATCTGGCCGAAGCAGGAATATGACCGCCGGCTTCAGGAACTGTACCGCTACCTGTCGGAAACGGATCCTTCCATCCCGGTCATCACGGTTCCCTATGACAATGAATCCTATATGAAACCGCTTGAGCCGATGAAGGATGACCCGGAAGGGTTCGGAAGATGCTTCTATTGCTATGCGGTGCGCATGAATCAGGCCTATGCCTGGTCAGAAGAACATGACTTTGACTATTTCACTACCGTCATGTCCATCTCCCGTCAGAAGGACAGTCAGAAGATCAATGAAATCGGCCGGTCGCTGAGCCGTCTTCATCCGCGTACCGCCTATTTTTACAGCGACTTCAAAAAAGGAGGCGGCGCAATCCGACAGAGGGAGCTGGTGGAAGAACATCACCTGTACCGTCAGGATTACTGCGGATGTATCTATTCCCGACGCGATCAGGATGACAAAGGGATCTGATCCCTTTTTTTTGCAATTATCGCCTTAAGAAGAATGATCCGGTTTATCAATTCAATAAAAAGAAAAGGCAGCAGTCTCAATCGCCATTGAAGTCCAAAGCTGCCAATATCGCTGCGGCGCATAAGTTATTGCTGGTAATCTATGCGCTTTCCAAGAGCGACAAATGATACCGTTCCTGATCAGATTATCAATCATTTCAAAATGAATCAGGAGAATATCTCCTGTTTTCCCATCAATGTGTCAGAAGAGCCAAATAATTCTTCAAAAACGATTGACTTAAGTTATCGGATTTCTGTGTCCGGCTGCCCGATGAAAAAAACAGGATCCCGGATGATCCGAAATCCCGTATTCTTTCAGCGATTACTTTTTCCCGTAATAGCCGTCCTTGTCGTTGTAATACCCGTACTGATAATAGTGGTTGTAATAGTAATTGTTGCCGTGCTTGCTTGTATCAGCCCTGTTCAGCACCACCCCAAGAAGAGGAACGCCGACACGTCTCAGAAGACTGACGGAATTTTCAACAACTTTGCGGGGAGTCTGTCCGCTTCGGATAATCAGCAGAGATCCATCGGTCTTGGGAGCGATATTCATGGCATCGGCAACCGAGCCTAACGGAGGTGTATCAATCAGAATGTAGTCGAATTCATGCTTGCATACATCCAGCAGTTCCCGGAATCTCTGACTTTCCAGAAGAATGGTCGGGTTCGGCACATTGGTCGCAACCGGAATGATGTAGCCGTTGGCGATATTCGTGCTGTAGACAATGTCATTGATCTCAGCTTTCCCGGCAAGGAAATGAACAATTCCGACGATATCTTCTTCCGCCTGAAATCCCCACTTGTTCTTCATTTCACTGTTTCTCATGTCACAGTCAATCAGCAGGGCACGGTTTCCAACTTCTGACATCATCTTCCATAGCTGCATCGTAACGAAGCTCTTGCCTTCGTTCGGTGTACTGGAGGTAATCATAATCGTCCGGATATCTTCGCCGGCAAAACCAAGAGAGACACGCAGCTGGTTCAGCGCTTCCGATACATTGAACGGAAGATTCGGCATGTTTTCAATATAAATCTGTTTCATGCCTTACTCCTCCTTCCCTTTGGATTTTTTCTTATCCTTTTTTCGATTCTTGCTCTTATGTTCATTATCCCGGTTGAACATTCCGAGATTGCCTTCCGGAATCGTTGCCAGCGGCTCAATACCCAGCGCCTTGTAGACATCATCCGGAGTGACCATCGTGTCGTTGGAAAGATAACGGATAATCAGGATGGCACAGCATGCGAGGGCGCCAAGAAGACCGCCGATCAGAGTGTTCCGGGAATAGCTCGGAGAACTCTTGCGGGTCGGAACGATCGCATTTTCGAAAATGGAAGGTTCATCTGTCTTCATGACCCGCGGCAGATAAATCTGCGCCTGCTTGACAAGATCATTGGCGATATCCGCGGAGGTCTGCCCGCTCGGTGTCGTCACGGTGACATTGAGAATCCGAGTGTCATTCGGATTGGTGATTTTCACCATTTTCACCATCTGTGAATAGTCATAGCTGAGATTCAGATCCTTGATCACATCCTCAATCAGCGGCCGGCTGGTCAGCAGTTCCTGATAGTCCGCACGCAGGTTGTTGGAAATCTGAAGATCGGAAAGATTGACAACCGAATTGCTGGAGGAAGCGAGGATGTACATTCTGGCAGTAGAAGTATACTGAGGAGTGACGAAAAAGAATGTAAATCCAAACGCGATCAGGGCACCAATCACAAGACTGATGATGATCTTTACGATATTTCCCCAGAGAAGGTAAAGAATTTCACCGATATCTATTTCAACTTCTTCATCAGAAGCGGTATTCCAGGTCGCCGGTACCGTCTGAACAGTCTGAACCACCGGTGCCTGAACAGGCAAACTCTGCTTTTCTTCTGTCATACTCACAATCTCTTTACCCCTTATTCATTTCTTCTTCCGGAATATAGAACAGCTTCAGTGCTGTTTCAATCCGGCTGGCTTCATCCATACGGAAGGCTTCGTGTTCCAGTTCAATCTGTGTTGTTCCCTTGATGCGAACGGTCTCCAGATGCGTGTACCCTTTGCATTTATCGATCAGATCCGAGAAAGTTCCGGAGCCCATGTTCGTTACTACATAATCCATCATCGTGTTGTAGATTTCAAGGATTTCTTTTGTGGAAAGTTCATCAAATTTCTTTATGAAGGAGTCGAGATAAACTTCCTGCCGCGCCATACGCAGTTCGTTGCGGTCATCCTGCATGTTCATTCTAGCGCGCACGAATTTTTCCGCATCCTCTCCCTTCAGGGTTACGGTTTCACCGACCTTCAGGGTCGGATCGATTTCCAGGAATTCCTCCGTCACCTTGATCGGAACGCCTCCGACGGCATCATTGAGAATCGGTATGCCGCCCATGTTCATGGCGTAGTAACCGGTCATCTTCCGGTTCAGAAGAATCTCCCGGAGAGAGTCCGCCGTCTTGGTACATCCGTCTTCCAGACCGTAGCTGTAGGCGTGGGCAAGACAGACCTGCATGAGTCTCATGCCTTCTGAGGTTCCATCCCGGTTCAGCCTTTCCGCGTTGACCAGTGTATTCCGGTCGATCGCAAGCAGCTGCCAGGTCTTCGCCGCATGGTCCACAACCATAATCTGAATCATGTCAGCCTGGCCGCCGTCCCATGCGTCAACTCCGCGCTGCACCTTGCCGTCTTTGTCTATGCCCATGATCAGATAGGCATCGACATCGTCTCTTTCAATATAATTTTTTCCTCCGTAGTTATACACCGCCGGAGCGTGAACCGCCAGTTCAAGATCAACGTTGCTTACACCGCCGGTCGTGGAATATGCTCTGTCTTCCCATTGTTTCATCAGGAACGCTGTCAGAAAGATCGCAGCACCGAGTATAAGCACAATCATTGCGAGTCGGCGCTTGTCCTCTTTTGTGAATTGGTTTCTTGTTCGATTCGTTTTCACAATAAAAAATTCCCCTCATGCATAATCGCATATATTATACATGTTTTGTGGATTTATTGTGTCGAGAACTTCAGGATGAACTCAAAAAGTCAGGACTCTGAAACACACAGAACCACAAAAAAAACTATCCGGCCTGTTTTCATTCTGTGTATTTTTTCAAGTTGCTTTTATAATAATGAGTATTATGAAATCAAAGAGTCTGGAACTATTCAAAAATGCGGAACTGCTTCCGATTGCGGCAGGTACCCTTCTGATCCTTGCCATACTGGCCGGTTTTTATTTTTTTCTTGAAAAGAAAAACAGAAAACCCGGACGCAGGGAAACCTTTCTTCTGAGCGCCATTGTTCTGATCTATTCCCTGATCAGCTTTACACGGCTTGGTTCTCTGAAGATGCCCTCCACCACCTGGCAGCCGGTTAAAACTCCCCAGTCCACCATATTCGAACTGACCGGTGATACCTATTTCAATGAAATACTGGTGTTCTATGGAGAAGGAGACAATAATTCCAACCCCAGTAATTACCAGCTCGGACTGAATGATCTGATCGTATACGGATCAGATGATCAGAAGAACTGGGAACAGCTCACGCTTCTTTCCGGCGGTTCCATTTTCCGCTATGTTCCCTTCTATGGCGACTGGGATTACCGGTACATCCGGCTGGTGTCCCAGAATGGAAATGACACCATTTCCGAAATTGCCTTCATGGATGAGTTTTCCGGCCGCATTCTTCCGGTCCGCATCATTGAGGATGAAGGTGCCTCTTCCCGCTATCCCTCATCCTTCATGATCGATGAGCAGGATCAGATTCCCGGGGATATTACCTTTTACGACGAAAGCTATTTTGATGAAATCTATCATCCCCGCAATGCATGGGAGATTGCCAACGGCCAGTTCATGTATCCGACCGTGCATCCGCTTCTTGGCACCGAGATGATCGCTCTTTCCATTCTGCTTTTCGGCAACAATCCGTTTGCCTGGCGGCTGCCCGGAGCTCTGTTCGGTTCGGCCATGCTGGTGCTATTCTACTGCCTGCTGTGCGAGCTCACGGACAGAAAGCGGCTTGCCTTGACCGGCACATTCCTGCTTGCGTGTGATTTCATGCATGTCACAACCTCCCGCATCGGTACTCTTGAGCCGATGAGTGTTTTCTTCATTCTGCTCATGTTCCATTTCATGATCCGCTACGCAAGAACAAGTTTCTATCAGGTACCGTTTGAAAAAACGCTTCTTATTCTCCTGGCCTGCGGTATTTCCACGGGTCTTGGAATTGCCGTCAAATGGACCGCCTGCTACAGCGCCGTCGGACTTGCCATTATCCTTTTCCATACTTTGTACCGGCGATGGAAGGAATATCAGACATGGAATCAAAGCGAAGAGAAAAAAGAAAGCACTGTCGCAAGGTTTCCGGAGTATTTCACCAAAACCATTCTGTGGTGTTTTGTGTTTTTCATTGCCATTCCTGTTGTGATCTATTTTCTGGTCTATCTTCCGGCACCCTTTGCAAGAGATGGATGGTCCATTGACAATGTCATCCGCCTGACCATGTCCATCTACCGCTACCACATCAATCTCGATGCGACCCATCCGTTTCAGAGCGTCTGGTATCAGTGGATTCTCGACATCCGGCCGATCTGGTATTACAGCCACTTTGGCACAGACGGTATCTACTATACGATTTCCTGTTTTTCCAACCCGCTTCTATGTCTGGCCGGAATTCCGGCGATTCTGTACACCCTGCATGAAGCCATCCGGCACAGGAATCTGGCCGCGTTCATCATTTTCGTCGGCTATATTACCGCGCTTCTTCCCTGGGTTCTGGTTCAAAGATGCGTATTTGCCTATCACTTCTATCCGACAAGCATGTTCATGATCATGGCCATAGCCTGGTCAATGGAACGGCTCAGAGATCAGATCCCCTCCATCGGCCGTTTTCTGGATCTGTTTCTCATCCTGGTTCTGGTGGTTTTCATCATCTATCTGCCGGTGACATGCGGATTCGGCACCACCCATGAATATGCAAAAGCACTGGAGATCATTCCCTCATGGACATTCAGCTGAAGAAGAACCGGATCTTTTTTCTCGTATTCTCCCTCTTTCTGACCCTGCTTTTCTGCTGGCCATGGCTGGCAAGAGACTTTGTCGGGATTGAGCATGATACGCTGTTTCATCTTTCCCGGATTGATGCCTTTTCCGAAGCACTGTTTCATGGGGATCTGATTCCCCGGATCTATCCGTATGAAAACTTCGGATATGGATACGCCAGCCCGATGTTCTACTGTGACTTTTTTCTGATTCTTCCTTCTGTTCTCTATCATTTCGGCCTTCCCCTCTCCTCTGCATATGTTCTGACCTGCATGCTTACCGTATTTGCCAGCACGTATGCTGTAGCGTGCCTTTGCGAAAGAATCACGGAAAATCCCATGGCTTCAGCTGTCGTTTCCGCAGCCTTCTGCTTTGCCAACTATCACATTACCGACATTTATGTCCGCAGCGCTCTAGGGGAAGCCATGGCTCTGGTTTTTCTTCCGATCCTTCTGGAGGGGCTTTATATCCTGTTTCAGGAACAGAAGGAAGAAGGCGGGGTATTGCTGTTTCTGGGACTTACCGGTCTGATTCTCTCTCATAATCTGACCTTTCTGATGGGTGCGATCCTTGCGGTGCTGTTCTTTGTGATGTTCGCGCAGGATCTCAGAGGAAAACTGATCCTTTCCTTCTTTCTTGCTTTTCTGGCGGCCTTTCTTGTGACCGCGTGGTTTACCCTGCCGATGGTGGAACAGCTGGCTTCTCAGGACTTCTATCTTGGTTATTACGGGTCTTCATCGGATCTTGAAAACTATGCCCTGGAACCATGGCAGTATCTGCGCAATACCACCGTATTCGGATATGGATCCAATACGATGGACAGTGAGCGGCAGATGACCATGAATATCGGTTACTTTCTGACTCTGGCGCCCCTCACCTTTCTGCTTCCTTCCAACCATCAGAAAAAGGATCAGCCGTTTATTCTTCTGTGTCTTATTCTCGGATACATTCTGCTGTTTCTGCCGATCCGCTGGTTTCCATGGAAATCCATGCGTTTTCTTCGGATTATCCAGTTTCCCTGGCGGCTGCTGACTGTTTCGATGGTCCTTCTGACCATTCCTTCCGCCTGCGGCATCCATGCCCTGTTTCAAAGCCAGAAACTTCCATATGCCTTCCTGAGTGTTCTTTTATGCGCGGAAGGAGTTTTCCATGTCGCCCCGGTTCTGAACCGATCCTTTGGAATCACCTCCGCAAACTCCTATTCTGATCTTCTTTCAGGAGAACTGATTGACCCCTGTTTTTCCGCAACCTATGTGCGTGTTCAGCTGGCTGGTGGGGAATATCTTCCCTCCGGATCCCCGGACTTCCGGGAGCTTCCCCCGGCAATCCGAAGCAGCAGTCTTGAGGAAACAGGCATCCCGTTTCAGAAAAACCGGACATCCATCACGTTTCATGTTGACCATGCGCCGGATGACGGCACCCTCATTCTGCCGCTTTCCTGGTATCATGGCTACTCGCTTAAAGACAGTCCTGAAGGCACCGTACTGACTGCTTCCAATGAAAAACTGGCAGAACTGGATGGCGTAAAGGAAGGAACCTATACCGTTGTCTATGGCGGAACAATACTGCAGAAACTTTCTGCCGTTATCTCCCTTCTTTCTTCCCTGGCGCTTCTGTTTTGGAAAATGAAACGGAAGCTCTTTCCATCCGCTGGCTTTCCTGCCGCGGAAAAGACGGAAAGAACTGTCTGAACTTTTTTATGATTCAGTACACTGGTTTCTTGCGGAAAGAACCATACTTTTTATAAAATATATCACAGTAATAGGGAAATGCAGTTTTTCTGTGCGTGTTCCTGTTTTACTGTTCCCTGATCAAGCGGCAGTCAGGACCGGCTGGATGGACTCTGAACGGAAAAGGAGATTCCTATGGAAAACAAGAAACCGGATTTTGAGCAAGTGTATCTTGAAAATTATTCCTATGTATATAACTACGTCTTCATGCGCCTTCTGCACCGCGAAAACACAGAAGACATTGTCAGTACGGTTTTCACAAAGGCAATGACCCATTATGACAGTTATGACAGCAGCCGTTCCGGAATCAGAACCTGGTTATGTAATATCGCCCGCAATACGATCACCGATTTCTACCGCCTGCGGGCCAATCAGCCGCATGCGGATATCGATGAGATCATGGAACCTGGAACAGAGGATGAATATGATCTTCTCAAGGAATCCATCAACCAGCAGCTGTACCGGATTCTTCAGCATCTTTCCCCTCAGGAAAGAGAATTCCTGAACCTGCGGTACGGGATGCAGCTGGGAAATGATGAGATCGGTGAAATCTACCACATCAACAGCAAGGCCGTTTCCGAGCGGTACCGTCGGCTTCTGAAGAAATGCCGGGATATTGCGGAAAAATACAATATCAGAGAGGAGCTTGAATTATGAGCGAGAATAATTCAAAACTGTTCCGGGAAAAAAGTCTTGAGCAGTTCACATCACCGGAACAGCTCAATGATTACATCCGTGTGACGAACCCCAGTCTTACCATCGCGCTCGTCGGCGTCATTTTCCTTCTTGCCGGCCTGCTTGTGTGGGGATTTCTCGGCAATATCGATGCCTACGCAAAGGTGACTGCCCGGGTGTCCAACGGTAAGATCTCCGCCTATGTTTCCTCCGCC
>CAMNFS010000064.1 GCA_946537255.1 uncultured Erysipelotrichaceae bacterium | reverse complement strand
ACTCTTTTGAAACCACGTGAGATTGCAGCAGCAATCACTCGTGGTAATTCATTTCAGGATGTACGCAAGCCAGTTTGACTGGAACTCCTGGCATACGGAAAGCACATTCCGTTTCCAACAGTCCCGTCTTTTCAAAGATCGTTGTTTCGGTACAGAAGAGAAGACAGGATATAATGAGTCCGGAAAAGAAAACGAAGGGAAGACAATGAAGAAAAGCGCACCGGAAGGCAGAGATCATACCCCGATCGTCATATATTACTACTATGATTTTACAGATACGGATCTGTTCTGCAGTCTTCTGGAAAAGCGGTTTCGTCTGTCCGGACATGACCGTCCGCTCCGGTTCATCCAGTGGAACTGCTATCAGGAACAGCCAGGCAGAGACGGTGACCTCTTTCTTTATGACGGGGTCGCAATGAGCGCGCTTGTCGACAAGGGATATCTTCATGAGCTGCCGGAAGTCATTGACACCAGTGAGATGTTCGCCTGGACGGTGGATAAGGCCAAGGTGCGGAAAATGACATACGGCATTCCCATGATGATCTGCGCAAACGCGCTGATCTGCCGGAAAAAGGATGATCAGAATATCCGGAATATCCTGGATCTTCATGAACCGACCGCTGTCCCGTTGAAACCGATGCTGATGTACTATTACCTGCAGGCTTTCTGCAATTACCAGGATGAAAGCGATAGGAGTCTGGATGTGATCCGGCATATCATAACCCTCATGGGAGAACACCCGGACCTTGAAAAAACCGGTCTTGAGGAATATGACGGGGTCCGCCGGTTCATTGAGGGAGAATGCAGATATTTTCTTGGGTTTACCGAAAGCCTTCGTCTGTTCCCAAAGGATGAATATACAGTGCGGTTTGCCAACTTTTCAGACAACAAAGAAGATCAGATGCCGCTGTTCATGACGGACTACGCTTCCCTTGGAAATCACGCGGAGGAAGAAAAACTTCTTGACTGTCTGGATCTGCTTGAGATCATGTCGGATTCACAGTTTATTTATGAGCTCTGCACGGCCGGCGGGAAACTGCAGTATATGCTGCCGGCATGCCGGACGGTATACCCGCGCCTTGCAGAACTTGACCCGCTGTATCTCGAGCTGTATGAGCAGCTGAAGTCGGATGAGAATGGCGTCTTCCGTTACGGTCCGGATTTTTACGAAACCTTCTATCAGAAAGGGGACGAACTGCTGGCGCTTCTGAAAAAGGAAAAGCCCGGCAGCTGAACGGCATAACGCATGTAATAAAGGCTGCCATAAGAAGAAAAAAGACACGGGAGATTTATGAAGGCGGAAAGAACCTCATATGGAGTGGGTAATTCTGCCTGTCAGAAGTCTCTTTTTTTGCCGTGTTTTTTTATGATCAGATGGATCCTTTCGTTGCTCAGTCATTTCTTCCATACAGGAAAAAGAGTCCGGCCGCCACAAACCCGGCTCCGCCAAGAATATTCCCGAACGTAACGGGAAGCAGATTGGACAGAAAGCCGGAGAATGATACAGCATTGCTCAGGGGATGGATTCCCTGGGCCATCATGCCGGCGGGAATGAAATACATATTGGCGATGGAATGCTCGAATCCACACAGTACAAACAGCATGGTGGGAAGAAACAGACCGATGATCTTTCCGGCCTGTTCATCCGCCGCGAAGCTGATCCATACCGCAAGACATACAAGAATATTGCAGAGAATCCCCCTCAGAAGACCGGCAGAAGGGCTCAGCGATGCTTTTGCGGCTGCGGTATTCACGATGGTTTCCCCAAGGGCTCCGCCAAACAGGGACGGCAGGCCGCTGTATACGACAAGACAGGCGACCATCAGGGAGCCGATGAGATTGCCGAGATATACCAGTCCCCAGTTTCGAAGCATCTTTCCGACCGTGATTTTCTGCTGCAGAAGCGGCAGAACCAGCAGACAGTTGCCGGTGAACAGTTCCGCTCCGACAGTAAGAACCATCATGAGACCGACCGGAAAAACCAGAGCACCGATATAGCGGGCAAGTCCTGGATCCGTAATGGAGGACTGGGCAATCTGTGAGCCGATTCCTCCAAAGGCGATAAAGGCACCGGCAAAGATACCGGACACCAGAAGCTTTCCAGTGCTCATTTCGGTTTTGACTTTGGCGGCCTTTTCATAGACCGCGGCGATTTCCCGGGAATTCTTCATATCCTTCTCCTTTTTCCACAGAATCACAGTCGACTTCTTTCTGTGGTCTTCTGGATTCCAGCTTAGGAAAGATGAGTGGAATCCATATAAATCTGTTTCTTTTGATGAACTATGGTGGTTTCTCAGAGGCATCCGGGTTTCAAAGTCCTTTCGCCAGTCAGAAAACAGGCGAAAGGACACGGAAGGCTTTATATAAGGAAAGCCTGGCTTCAGGATCTGGTTCGGTCTGTATGAGAGAACAGATCCCGGATCACCAGAATAAACAGATAACAGACAAAGCCTCCGGCCAGAAATCCGCAGCCGTCGATGATCATGTCCGATACCTGACCGCTGCGGCCGGCAATGTGGGTCTGCAGGGTTTCGTCCGCGAACGGAACCGCGAGCAGAAACAGAAAGAAATTCAGATACCACTGATCGAAAATCGGGCAGAGCGTAAAGGCAAGGGTAACAAGAAACCCAAGCCCGGCAAACTCTGAAAAATGCGCGAGCTTTCTGACATAGTGATGAAACACACTGAAGTCGCAGTACAGTCCGAACTTCTGCAGATGGTTGATCAGCCACCAGGTGACCTTGATGCTGAGCTGATTGGAAGCGGCCGCAACCTGCATGGAGTTGTGGAAGATGAACCAAATATAAAAGATCACGATAATCCAGATCCACCAGTGTCTTTTCGGCTTCATTTCCTGTCACCTCCTTCTTTGGAAGGATCCTGTGCTGAAATACAGATCCTCTGTGGTATAATGCCACAGTGAAAACTGAAAATAAAGCATTAAAAAAAGTATTGAATGTGTTTCTGGTCGCGGCAGGGACTTTTTTTCTCTGTCTTTCCGTGCAGATGTTCATTCTTCCCTTCGACATTCTTTCCGGCGGAGTCGCCGGCATGGCGGTTGCGCTGGAACCCTTCTTTCATATCGACAAGACACTGGCGGTCAACGTCATTACGGTTGTGCTTCTTCTGATCGGGTCTCTGGTTCTGGGCCGGGATTTTTTCCTGAATACCGTGCTTTCCTCGGTCCTGTATCTTTTATTCAATACCCTGCTTGCCGGCCATCTCACGGTTCCGCAGATTGATCCGCTGCTTGCCTCATTTTACGGGGGTTTTCTCGGCGGCTTTGGCGTAGGCCTGGTGATGCGGGCCGGAGCGAGCACGGGCGGAATGGATGTGCCGCCGTTAGTGATTCACAAATTCACCGGTCTTCCGGTTTCCTCTCTGGTTCTTGCCGTGGATGGACTGACTGTGCTTCTTGGCTATTTTGCCTATGGCATCGAAGCGGTTCTGATCGGTCTGATCTCCGTGTTTGCGACCGGCTATATCATCAAACGGGTGCTTTCGGCAGGAGAGGGCAGTACCGCCAAGAGTGTACAGATTATTTCTGATTCCTGGGAAGAGATCCGCGACAGCATTCAGCGGGAACTCAACCGGGGTGTCACGGTTCTTGAAGGGGAAGGCGGCTGGTCCCGGGAAAAGAAGAAGGTACTGCTCTGCGTGGTCAGTGCCCGTCAGTATCCGGCCCTGATTGAACAGATCAACGAGTGTGATGAAACCGCCTTTGTGATCACCACGGACGCGACGGATATGCATGGCGAGGGATTTACCTACGGCTTCCGCATTTGAGTTGGAAAAGCCGGAACGCTGTTCTATAATAAGTAGGATTTTGTACAGGAGGATAGTGAATGATCGAATGTACCCATGTTTACAAAAAGTACAAAAACGGAGTCAATGCTCTGTATGATATCAATTTCACCGTCGATCAGGGAGAGTTCGTTTATATTATCGGACCGACCGGCTCCGGCAAATCCACTCTGATCAAGCTTCTTGACGGGGAGGAAATCGCCACCAAGGGCAGTGTGAAAGTCGTCGGAATCGACGTGGGAAAGCTTCGTCATTCCAAGGTTCCGGTCTACCGCCGGAATATCGGCGTGGTATTCCAGGACTTCAAACTTCTTCCCAGCAAGACCGTGTTTGAGAATATTTCATATGCGCTTGAGGTCATCGGAATGAAGAAGGATCTGATCCGCCGCCGGGTGCGGGAGGTCATGAATCTGGTCGGCCTCGATGACAAGGGCAGCAGCTTTCCAAGAGAGCTTTCCGGCGGTCAGCAGCAGCGTGTCGCGGTCGCAAGAGCGATTGCCAACCGCCCGAAGGTTCTGATCGCGGATGAGCCTACCGGAAACCTGGACCCTTCGATGTCCGATGAAATCATGGCGCTTCTTGAAAAGATCAACCGGGAATACGGTACCACCATTCTGATGGTGACGCATGATCTGAATATCGTTAACAAGTTCCGTAAGCGTACGGTTGTTCTTGAGCTTGGTCATATTGTCGCCGACCTTGCGGAAGGAGGTTATGTCCAGCATGATCAATAGAATCTGGAGACCGATCAAGGAGGGTTTCTTCGGTGTTTTCCGGCATGGCGCGATGTCGATTTCCGCAGCCATCGCGGTTACCCTCACTCTGATCATCATCAGTCTGTTTCTGATGTTTACGATGAATGTCAATCAGTTTACCCAGGGTATTGAACAGTCCGTACAGATCTCGGCTACGGTGGAATACGGCCGGGAGTCGGCGGAAGAGGAAGACCGCATCAGTCTTGCCATTCAGAATATCGAAGGCGTGGATACCGTGAAGTATTCCTCCAAAGCGGATGAGTTCCAGTATTATCTGGATTCCTTTTCCGATGAAAAGACCCGTGAGGCGTTCCGCCCGTTTGAAGGGGAAAACAACCCGATGCACGACGCGTTCTATGTGACGGTCAAAAACGGCCAGGTGCTTGAGTCCGTCGCGAAGCAGATTGAGGAGATTGACGGGATTGAATCCGTCAACTTCGGCGGATCTTCTGCCGTTGCGCTCATTCAGATGCTTCGCTCGATCCGCTATGGCGGCGGGATTCTTGCGATCGCGCTTTCCGTGCTGGCGGTATTCCTGATTCAGAATACGATCAAGCTGACCATCATGGCCCGGGCGGATGAGATCGCGATCATGCGCAATGTCGGAGCCAGAAACGGATTCATCCGGGCCCCGTTTGTGGTGGAAGGCGTTATCATCGGCGCCCTCGGTGCCATTATTCCGATTCTTTTCACGATTTACGGTTATCAGTATTTCTATAAGATCACCGGCGGATATCTGATCTCGGCAATGTTCCGCCTGATCCCTCCCAAACCGTTTATCTGGCATATTTCCATTGCCCTTCTTGTCATCGGCATGGCCGTCGGTCTTCTGGGTTCCTTCTTCTCTGTCAACCGGTATCTGAGGTGGAAGCGCTGATGAAGCGGCTGCTTACCATCTTTCTTTCTGTTGTGATTGCGCTCCGGGTTCCTTTTATTACGCTTTTCGCGGAGGAGGAGGAAAAAGGGAGCGGGGAAAAAACGGCTGAATCCGGACAGGAGAGCGGATCTTCTTCCAACGGAGAGGATTATTCCGATACCGCCTACTGGACGGCACTCTGTACCAGCGGGGAAACCCTGACCGCGAAACAGAAAAACCAGTGCATGGCCTTCATGCAGGCACAGACGGATGTCACCAGTGATCTGAATGCCAGAATCAAGAATATTGAGGCCAAGCGGGCGGAGATCGCCCAGAATATTCTGGTATACGCTTCCCAGGTCAGGGAATATCAGGCACAGGCCGCCTCACTGAACGGAGAAATCGCGGATCTCAACAGTCAGATTGCGGTTTCGGAAAAGAAGATTGAGACGATGGAAGCCAAGATTGAAGAAAATCAGGAAGAAATCGAGGCCGCGGAAGACAAGATCAAGGACCGGATGGTCATTCAGCAGCGGACCATGCGCCTGAACCAGTATCTCGATATTCTGATGGGCGCCAGGACCTTTGATGATTTTGTCCGGATTGCCAACGGTCTCAATGACATTACCAACTACGACACCCGCACGATGGAAGATCTCGCGGAAAAGATTGATCAGCTGAACGCGGATATCGCCGAGGTGGAGGAAGAAAAGGAACGCCAGTCCCAGCAGAAGGAACAGGTTGTTTCCAAACAGAATGAATATCTTTCCCTGATGTATCAGGCACAGCTCGTCGAGCAGGAACTTCAGAATCAGACCGCAGAACTCGAAGCGGAAGGCAACCGCTACGCGGCTCAGATTGATCAGATCCAGGCGCTCATGGCGGAGATCTCGGAAAAACTCAATGAAGTCAGCGCCAGCCCTGGCTGGACCTATCCGGTTCCGGGACTGCGCGTCAATGAATTTGCCGGAACATGGCATTACGGCAGCGGCGGTGTGCATCTTGGGGCAGACTTCTCCGGCCCGGCCGGCTCAGCGGTTGTCGCGGCCGGAAACGGCGTCATTCTCCATTCCGCGGATGGCTGCACCAGCGGGGGTCTTGGCAACGGGTGCGGTGCCAATATCGGCGGCAGCTGGGGCGGAGGAAACCAGGCGTATCTTCTCGCCAAAATCAACGGCGGTCTCTACGCCATCAAATATCTGCACATGCAGCCGGGAACGGTGGTCGCCAAGGGAACGATTATCATGGCCGGTGAAAGCATCGGCCGGGTGGGATCCACCGGCAACAGTTCCGGCCCGCACTGCCATATTGAAGTGTTCTATCTCGGCGATGCCGCGAATTTCTCAAAATATGCTCAGACCTGGGACGGTGATCTTGCGTTCGGCTGCGGATGGGGATCCGCGGGTCTTGGACGTCTGTGTGAAAACGGCGTCGGCGCACCGTGCCGCGTCAAGCCGGAATCGGTTTTCGGCGGATAAGGAACAGAAGGAATGAGTATTTCAAAACCGCAGAAGGAAGATGATGGACTGGAAGTTACCTACCGGATTCCGGTGGAACGTTTTCAGTATGCGGATGAGCTGAATGAGCAGAATAACAGCCTGAAGCGGAAGAACCGCATTCTGACAGGAGTTCTGGCAGCTGCGGCCGCTGTCTGCTTTGTGTTTGGCTGGGGTGTCGGAAGCTTTACGCCGATTCCTTTTGTCAACCAGCTGCGCCAGGGCATCACCGCTGTTTCAGCGGAAGATGCGGACAAGAAGATTGAAAGTGTTCTGCGCATCATGGAAAACTACTGGTACTTTTCCAGGGAAATTGAAAACCTCGATGAGCGTCTGAGCGATCAGGCGCTGAAGGGGGTAACGGACAATGAGGAGGATCCTCATACCGAATACATGTCACGGGAGGAAATCAGTCAGTTCACCCAGGCCATCAACCGCAACTTTGTGGGGATCGGCGTGCAGTTCCGCAATACCGAGTCCGAACCGCATGTGATTACCCGGGTATTCCGGGATTCCCCGGCGGAAAAGGCCGGCGTGCTTCCGGGCGATATCATTCATCTTGTGGACGGCGTCAATGTGGATGACATGAACGCCCAGGAGATCAAGGATCTTGTTCAGGGAGAGGAAGGAACGATTGTTTCCATGACGTTTCTCAGAGGCGGCGAACCGGTGACGCTGAACATCACCCGCGGTCAGGTCTATCATACCGTTGACGGAAATGTGACCGATGAGGGATTCGGATATCTTTCCATTCAGCAGTTCGGGGAATCCACCGGAAGTGAGGTCAAGGAATATCTGGATGAATTCAAAACCCGGAATGTCACCAGGCTGATCATTGACCTGCGGGATGACGGAGGCGGGTATCTCGATGCCCTGAAATCCGTACTGAACTGCTTTCTGCCGGCGGATACCGTATTCATCCGGCGCGAATACACGGATGGAAAGACAGAGGAAAACCGTACTTCAGGAGGTCTCTATCCTTCGATTGACGGCGTTGTGCTTCTTGTCAACGGCAATACCGCCAGCGCTGCCGAAGCCTTTACCATGGCCATGCGGGAAATGCGGAAGGATGTCAGGGTTATCGGCACGAAGACCTATGGCAAGGGGAGCGTGCAGATCACCCGCTATTTTGATGACGGCACCGCCCTCAAATACACCGACAGCATCTGGAAGAGCCCCCGCGGCATCTGGGTCAACAATACCGGAATCGTACCGGATGAAACCGTGGAGCTTCACCCGGTGCTGGATACTGCCTATACCTCCATGGAGGAAGGAACCTCCTTCCGTCTCGATGATCTTGGGGAAACGGTAAAGACAGCGGCGCTGTGCCTGGATTTTCTCGGCTATACGCCAGTCCGTACGGATGGATATTTCGACGCCTCTCTGGAAACGGCTCTGAAGAACTATCAGAAGGACAACGGGATGGAAGAAACCGGAATTCTGGATACGGCCGTGTATGACAGTCTCGTTGCCAAAACCATCATTGCCTGGAATACCGATCCTGCCTGTGACAGGCAGCGGATGAGAGCGGTGGAGATTCTGAAGAATCATGTCTCTGAACCATCTGCCGGAACCATCACGGCCGATCATTCCGCGGATCCTGTCATGACGGAAGCCGTCATGATGGAATCCATCGCCGACTTTACAATCAGAAATAAGGACAGAAATGAAATCATTTGAACTGGTTTCCTCCTTTGAGCCCAGGGGCGATCAGCCTCAGGCGATTGATGCGCTGGTCAAAGGGCTGCTTGAAGGCAGGAAGGAACAGGTGCTGGAAGGAGCGACCGGTACCGGAAAAACATTCACGATGGCGAACATCATCCAGCGGGTCAACCGCCCGACCCTGGTGTTTTCGCATAACAAGACCCTGGCAGGGCAGCTTTACAGCGAATTCAAGGAATTGTTTCCCAACAACCGCGTTGAGTTTTTTGTGTCGAATTTCGACTACTATCAGCCGGAGGCATACATGCCGAAAAACGACATGTACATTGAGAAAACCGCCGCGATCAACGAGGAACTCGACATGTTCCGGGAGTCGACGCTGAATTCGCTTCTGGAGCGGCATGACACCATTGTTGTCGCATCGGTCGCGTGCATCTACGCGGCCAGTGATCCCAGTCAGTACAAGGACATGTTCTTTACCATCCGGGTCGGTGAAGCCTATGACCGCAATGCCCTGATCCGCCGTTTTGTGGACCTGCAGTACCGCCGCAATGATATGGATCAGACCCGGGGCACCCTGCGGGTACGGGGAGATGTCATTGACGTGACCCCGAGCTATACCGACCAGTACAATATCCGGATTGAACTGTTCGGCGATGAGATCGAACGCATCACGGAGATTGATCCGGTGACCGGGCATCTTCTGAATGCCTATCAGTTCTACAACATCTTTCCGGCCAGCGGCTATGCCCGCAGCCATGATCAGATGCTGAGGGCATGTGATGACATTGAGGCCGAGCTGAAGGAGCGGCTGAAGTTTTTCAATGACAACGGAAAGCTTCTGGAAGCGCAGCGGCTGGAACAGCGGACCAGTTTCGATGTGGAGGCACTGAGAGAAAACGGCTACTGTGCCGGGATTGAGAATTACTCCATGCATATTGACGGCCGGACCCCGGGTCAAAGGCCATGGAATCTGTTTGACTATTTCCCGGAAGACATGCTGCTGATTGTGGATGAATCCCATGTTTCCCTGCCTCAGATACGGGGAATGTACAACGGCGACAGACAGCGCAAGGAAACCCTGGTGGAATATGGATTCCGGCTTCCTTCCGCCCTTGAGAACCGGCCGATGCGCTTTGATGAGTTTGAGGAAATGGTCGCAAGAACACAGGTGATCTACTGCTCCGCGACGCCGGGAGATTATGAGCTGGAACGTACGGATCATCAGGTCGTTGAACAGATCATCCGTCCGACCGGACTGCTGGACCCAAAGATCACGGTCTGTCCGACCCATGGACAGGTGGATGATATCTGCCAGCAGCTGGACGAGCGCATCGCGAGAAATGAGCGGGTGCTGATTACAACCCTGACGGTACGCATGGCGGAAGATCTGACCGGCTATCTGAAGGAGCGCGGCTATAAAGTCAGCTATCTTCATCATGAAACCAAGACCCTGGAGCGTACGGAAATCATCCGGGATCTGCGTCTTGGCAAGGTGGATGTGATTGTCGGAATCAACCTGCTTCGGGAAGGTCTGGATATCCCGGAGGTTTCGCTTGTCTGTATTCTCGATGCCGACAAGGAAGGATTTCTGCGCTCGGAGCGCTCGCTTGTTCAGACGATCGGCCGGGCGGCGAGAAACGCGAACGGGGAAGTGCGGATGTATGGCGATGTCATGACCGAAAGCATGCAGAAGGCGATTGCCAAAACCGAGCATCGGCGGGCAATTCAGGAAGCCTTCAACAGGGAACACGGCATCACTCCGACAACGGTCATCAAGCCGGTGGAAGAGGCGATCCGCGGGAAGGAAACCAAGGAGATGGCTGCCCGGTATCTGAAGAAGAAGTCGAAGATGAGCCGCACTGACAAGGCAAAGCTGATCGCGGATATGGAAGCGGAGATGCGGGAAGCCGCAAAGATTCTTGACTTCGAAAGAGCGGCGGAACTTCGGGACATGCTGTTTGAACTGAAATCGGAGGACTGACGAAGTGGTGATACGCAAATGGAACCGTGCGGATTTACCGGCCATGATCGATATCTGGAATGAGGTTGTGGAGGAAGGAAACGCCTTTCCCCAGGAAGAGCCTCTGAACGAGGAAACCGGAACGCAGTTTTTTGAGAGTCAGACCCGGACGGCGGTGGCAGAGGACAACGGAACAGTACTCGGGCTTTACATCCTGCATCCCAACAATGTCGGCAGATGCGGACATATCGCCAACGCAAGCTATGCGGTATCTTCTTCTGCCAGGGGAAGAAAGATCGGGGAAGCTCTGGTAAGGGACTGTCTGAAGCTTGCCAGGGAAGAGGGATTTACCATTCTGCAGTTCAATGCGGTGGTTGAGACAAACAGAAGAGCGCGCGCTCTGTATGAAAAGCTTGGCTTTCAGCAGCTTGGCAGAATCCCCGGAGGCTTCCGGATGAAGGACGGTCATTATGAAACGATCTGTCCGTATTATATTGAGCTGAATCAGAAGACAGAATGAAAAGACAGGGCGGTGGATTCCAGAGGATAATCCTGGAATCTGCCGCCTTTTTCGTGCGGGAGGATAAACGGAGGGACGGTTTCCTTCCCGGGTTGCCGGTTCTTCGATACAACGGCTGGTGAATGGATCGATGTGCCCGTATGATACGGACAGATGAATCAGGGAAAGTGCCCGGAACCCTGAAAGGGCATGCATGCAGTTTCCGGCTGTTTTCCTTGAAGAAAAAGGTATTTTTTATCATTCCTGCAATTGAGAATGGAGGGGTGGAAAAGTATAATAGGGACAGTGTTGAGATGGGGGAAGTATGGGAGATAAACTTGATTTCATGAGTGAACTGGCTAAGGATGTCGAAGCCAAAAAGCACGGGCAGACTTCCAGTTTCGGGTCCATAAATGATTTTGTACCGAAGGAACACCATCCAAAGGAAACAGAGTTTGATAAAACACAGGACTATGAACAGCCTTCAGAGCCTGTTTCATCCGCGCCTGTTTCGGAAGAAAAAGCGCCTGCTTCAGCTGTGGAAGAAGGTAAGGAAGAGGCACCGGAAGAAGAAAAGAAAGAGGAGAAGCCGAAGTCCTTTGAAGAAATCTATGAGGATTCCGGCAATAACAATAAGGACGCGTCTCCGGCAAGCTTTCAGGAAGAAGTACGCGTCAAGGTAGAAAAGCCCAAAATGAAGCTGTCCCCCGTGGGGATCGGCGTGGTTGCGGCTTTGATCGCGCTGATCGGCTTTCTGGTGTGGTTTTTCTTCATCCGGGCGAATATTGTGCTTCCGGATTTTACCGGAAAGACACTGAGTGATGTTTCAGCGTGGGCGAAACAGAACAAGATCGCGAACACATCGATCGCGCCGAGCTATGAGTTCAGTATGGAATACGACAATGACGTGGTCATGTCGCAGACTCCCGCCGGCGGCACCAGAGTAAAGACGGACACCCCGATCAATCTGGTGGTTTCAAAGGGCGCGGATCCGGATGAAGAGGTCGCGTTCCCGAGTGATCTGAAGTCCATGACCTACGATGAACTGACAGCCTGGAAAAATGAAAACAAGCTGACCAAGACAAAGATCACAACCGAGTACAATACCGCTGTGCCAAGCGGCGAAGTCATCAGCTATGAGCTGAAGAACACATCGGAGAATGATTTCCGCAGAAATTCCACTCTGACGATCAAGACTTCGAAAGGGCCGGCTCCGGCAGGACAGGTAACGGTAGAGAACTACGTAAACAAGACATGGAATGAAGCGGTGAACTGGGCCAACAGCAAGAAGGTACATGCCGTAAAGCAGGAAGTGAACTCGGATACGGTAGAGACCAATTATATTATTTCGCAGTCTCCGGCCAGCGGCCAGGCGATGAACGAAGGGGAAACCATCACCTTCGTCGTTTCAAAGGGAAAAGGCGTCAAGATCCCGAATCTGGTGGGCTACACCAAGGAACAGCTGGAGGCGTGGAAATCAGCCAAAGTGAATTCCTCGATTACGGTAGTCACAAAGTCGGTCTACAACGAAGCTCCGGCCGGCTCCGTAATCGCTCAGAGCGTATCACCGGGAACGGTACTGGATTCCGGAGATGTGCTGTTACTGACAATCTCACTGTACATGCCGATTCTGGAGACCAACTCCCGGGCATGGATCGGAAAGGATTATCTGGAGCTGAGGGCATGGTGTGACGATGTCAACTCAAAGGGCGTGGATATTCAGGCCGGAGAATGGGGTGAAGATTTCCAGCCGATCTACAGTGATGAGTATCCAACCCCGGGTCAGGTGATCAAGTACGCGTGCTATTACGGAACCAGTGATATCGCGGACGGATGCGGCAGACCCCTGACGGCAAACAGCCGGATCAATTATCAGAGATCTCTCGGACCCAAGACCGTAAAGAATGCGTCTTCGATCACAACCGAGACACTGGCAAGTCTGCAGACCGTGATCAACTACTGTGATACAAACAGGATGACATGCATTATTGACGAGACGAGTCTGCCTTCGGGTGTCAATATCCGGGTAACCTATAACGGAATCAGCCGGACAAACAAGGATTCCTTCCAGGATTCCCTGCTGCAGGGCACCTATATCCATGTGGAATATGACCGCAAGGTCGGAACAGATCCTACCCCGGATCCGGTGAAGAATTCCGTGCTTGTCCGCGATAATATTCAGTCGCTCAACGA
>CAMNFS010000063.1 GCA_946537255.1 uncultured Erysipelotrichaceae bacterium | reverse complement strand
TATGAAAACAACGTGAAGAAGGCAACCGCCAGGGTCACATTCATTGGAATGGGTGAATGCAGCGGAACCAAGACCGTCTCCTTCAAGATCGGTCAGAGGAACGTATCAAAGCATTGGTATGAAGCATTGGCTGAAGCACTTGGACTGGAATTCTAAATGATGCATAAGGATGCTGTACCTTTGGGTGGTATAGACATTAAAATGATGGAAAGGAGAAAATAAAATGTCGTACAAAATTGTGTCTTTGAAATGTGATGAAAGCAGAAGTGACTGGTACAAAGGTGTCGCTGCCGAGGCTGTCATTGCTGAAGAGGGAGTGGAAAAGCCTCTTTATCTGGAAGCCTGGTGGAACGCGGATGAGCCTGAGGTAATCCACTGTGAACAGAATAATCGATCTGTTCACAGCATTCTGATCTCTGAAAAGGAAGGGGATCTTGACGCACGCAGAAGAGGCGGCAGAGTCTTCCCGGAGTATGACAGAGCCTGCAAGAGCGAATATGGCGAAGTATTCCCGATTCTGAAAGATCTGATGAACGTTATTCTCCACAGCAACGGTGTCAAGGATCTTGATAAGCTGGACAAAAAGAAATAAAAGACGGATGCGCATTGATCCAATACCGCATCAGAAACACTCGCAACCTGACGGGATATCAGGCCTGCGGGTGTTTTTAATACGGGGACCAACCGGAAAAACAGAATGTTCGGATTATCTGGTTGTATAATGTAGGCACTGTGCATGGAAAGGAATCATACATGTACTTCAGCATCACATGGCAGAAGAAAAAGGGGACATTGTCATAAGGATCGGTTCTTCTGCCCTGCAGTAAGAGAACGGTGCTGTCGAATGGAACGGGGTTGACTTGGATGTGGGAGAAAATCAAAGAAAAATTTCTGAACCGGAAATTTCTGACTTTTGGAATTATCGGTGCGTTCAATACGGTATTCTGTCTTGTTTTAAACCATATATTCATTGCCATGGGCATGGAGGTCGGACTTGCGTCCATTGTTTCTGACGTGATATCGATGATTCCGTCCTATCTGCTGAATATGAAATTCACCTATCATAAGGAACTGTCATGGAAAAGCTTCGTTACTTTTCCGATGAGCTATGTTCCCGGCTGGATCATCACTTTTCTGATTGTGGAAATCCTGCATCGTCTGTTCAAAGTTCCGGAACAGTACGCAAAGATCGCTGCCATTCCGATTTATATTCCGGTCAATTTTCTGTGCATGAGTTTTATCGTCAACCGCTTCTCTGCAAAGAAGCCGGAAGAAGGGGAAGAACACTGAATCCGCCATGAATCTTACTATTTTCATTTTTACAGTTCTGCTCCTTTTGATCGCGGAGGGAACCGGTGCCTGGACCAAACGGGTGCTTGGAATCGAGCGCCGGGGCTATCACGCTCCGGTGGGTTTTGCGTTTCTGCTTTCTGTGATTGAGGTACTGTCTCTTCCGGCACTGATCATGGATCTGTCTTTTCACTGGGTGATCGTCGTTACCTGCATTGTTCTGGCCGCCGGATGTGTTTTTCTGCTGTTTGATCTGGAGGATGTGCGGCGATCCCTGTTTCGCTGGGAGACGCTGATTGTTTTAGCGTGCATGGCTCTGTTCATCGCTCTTTCATTCAGGCGGGGAGGGGTGCTGACATCGCCGCTGGAACAGGATCTTTCCAATAAAAGCGTCAGTGCCCTGCAGGCTCCCAAATATCAGGCCTACTATCATTTCGCGGTCTGCTTTGCCTGGCTGTGCAATCTGCCGGCGAAGGTATTCCATATCATTTCACCCATCAGCCTGGGACAGGCGGAGATTTACGGGCTGGGGATGTTCTATACAGCAGTGTCATCGATGGTGATCGTAGATGTGGTCCGAAGATTCCATCTGAAGAATCACTGGTTTGAGTTTTCACTGCTGGTTTTCCTGCTGCTCAACGGCAACTACACTGCCTGGTCCGAAACCAATGCATGGCTGGGGAGTTCCTGGCTGATTCTGTTTACGGCGGTTTCCATGCTCGTATGTTACTCCTATGTGAAAAGCGGAAATGAACAGATCAAATACCTTCTGCTTCCGGTATTCGGAGCGGGCTTTGCCTGTGACAATGGATTCGGACTCTGTTCGGTTGCGGTACTGTATGGTTTTCTCTGCTATCTGCTTTCGGTAAGAAAGATCCGCTGTCTGTTTGATTTTTTTACCTTTCTGATTCCGCTTGTTCTGTATGTAGCGGTCAAATCCTCCGATTCCTGGTGGTGGCCGCTTTCGTGGATGCTGTTCTTTCTGTATCTGTGGTTTTCCTTTCGGCGGTATCATCGTCCTCTGCGGCGATGGATCGCCCGTACGGAAGAGTTTCTCTTTGATCACGGAAAACTCATCATGATCGGTATCATTCCGGCTTTGATGACTGTTTTTTCCTTGATTATTACCTTTGTTGTGAAAAACAGTTCGCTGGTCAGCTATTCCTATTATTTCCAGGATTTTACCGAAATCCCCGGCATCCGTGACTATATTTTCCTGCACTCGGATATTGTTGAGATCATTCTGAACATATTCCGGTGGGGCGGGGCAGTGTGTCTCTATTTCCTTGCGGAACAGCCGCAGGACCGTATGATGCGGTCCATTCTGATCTGTACGCTGGTGCTGTTTGTCAACCCGCTCTGTACGCCGGCTATTTCCTATATGACCGGTCCGATGTTTGTGTATACCTTCAGCGTTCTGTTCAATCCCTGCACCGAGGGAATCATGTTTTTGTTTGTCTATCGGATGTTTCAGTGGACAGTCATCGGGCAATGGGTTCTGGAGCTGACGCTCTGCTTTGGAGCGCTGTTTGGACTTGTCGGGATTTTGCTTTTGTAATACGGCGGTTTTTGATACGATAAATACCGATGAATTATCTGACGATTGAATATTATCTGCTAGTGACTGCGGCAGTACTTGCATACTATCTGCTTCCGAAGAACCATCGCTGGATTCCGCTTCTTGCCGGTTCGGTCTGTTTTTATGTGCTGGCAAGTCCGTCTTCTGTTCCGATGCTGCTGTGGATGATTGGATCGAGCTGGCTGTTTTCAGGATATCTGAAGAATAACCGGGTTCTGTTTCCAGTCAGTATCGTTGTCAGTGTCTTTCCGTTTTTTGCTCATCTTCTTTCCCAGGCACTGAAGACACCGCTGCCTTCCTTTTTTCTGCCGATGGGCCTTTCCTATATTTCACTGCAGATCATCTCATACCTCTCTGACTGTTATCACGGACGGACTGCGGCGGAGAAAAACCTTCTTCATTATGTTCTGTTTGTTTCCTTTTTCCCGCAGGTGGTACAGGGACCGATCCCTCGATATGGCCGCCTGGCGCCGATGCTGAAGGAAGGACATGACTTTGAAGAGGAAAACTTTCAGCGCGGTTTCATGAAGATCCTCGCCGGCCTGTTTCTCAAGTTTCTGATCGCTGACCGCGCCGGGATCGCCACGAATACCTATTACGCTCAAGCCGGGGTATACACCGGCCCGGCCGCGTGGCTTGGCACTTCCATGTACCTTGTGCAGCTGTACGCGGATTTTCTTGCGTGTGTATGGCTTTCCCAGGGAACCGCGAGGTTTTTCGGGATTGTTCTGGATGAAAACTTCGATCATCCTTTCACCTCCCAGTCCAACGCGGAAATATGGAGGAGATGGCATATTACCCTGAGCACCTGGCTGAGAGATTATGTGTATTTTCCCCTTGGCGGATCCCGGAACGGGCCGGTGCGCAGAACGCTGAATCTCTGTGCGGTTTTCGTTGTGTCTGCTCTCTGGCATGGGGTATCCCTGACGTATCTTGCCTGGGGACTTCTCAATGTCTTCTATCAGACGATAGGGTCCCTTACCATTCGTGCCAGAGACGCGTTCTGGCAGCGGATTCATGGGTCTGCCTTCCTGAAAAAAACAACCCGCCAGATCATTACGGTACTCATGTTTGTGGCGAGCTCCATTCTGTTTCGATCCTATGGCTTTCATACGGTGCTGAAGAATCTGAAGGCACTGTTTACCATGAATCCGCTGCCGGAGGAGAGTGGGTTTCTCGGCCTTTCAGCGACCGAGTGGATTCTGCTGGGACTTGCGTTTGCGGCCTTCTGGCTGCTTCAGCATTTCAATCAGCGGATCGATGTGGAACGGGTTGTCATGAATATGAGCTGGGGGAAGCGGCTGCTTATCTATCTTCTGCTTACGGCTGTTATTCTGATTTTTGGTACCTACGGGTTCGGCTATGATGCGCAGGCATTCATATACGGAGGGTTCTGATGAAAAAGTACAGTTCCTTTCTGGTTCGGGTGATGGTTCTGACCGGCTGTGTCCTGATTCTGACACTTTCGCTTTCCGAATTGATGCGCCCGAAATTCTACAACGACAACTACTGGCCGCTGGATGTGACCTATCAGGGGTTTTACAGCCAGAAGAGGGACAGTGTGGATGTCATTTTCCTTGGCAGCAGTCATGCGATTTCAGCGTTCTCTCCGCAGGAACTGTATGATTCCTGCGGCATCCGCAGCTTCAATCTTTCCAGTGAGGAACAGAGTCTTGTCATTTCCTATTACTGGCTGAAAGAAGCGCTCCGGTTTCAGAAACCCTCAGCGGTTGTGATCGATACCGCGGTATGTTTTCCTTATACGGAGACTCCGTATAACTGCAATGAACCAAGTATCCGCAAAGCGCTGGATCCGATGCGATGGTCTGAGGTCAAGCTCGAAGCTGTGAATACCATTCATGCCATGGATTCCAAGGAAAGCCTTGCCAGCTATGTGTTTCCGATTATCCGATACCATGGCCGCTGGAATGATCTTTCCTTGAATGATATTCACTTCTGGCCGAAGCAGCGTACCGATCTCAGAGGATATTCCATTCTTTCCGAGGACTGCGGCATCAAGGACTTTGTGCCGCTTTCCGACACCAGCGCCAGCGCGGCGCCGGCAGAACTCCATGGTGTGATGCGCCAGTATCTTTCCCGGATGCATTCGATCTGCGATAAAAACGGAATACAGCTGCTTCTTGTCAGCACGCCTTATATTGAAACAAGTCCCGAGCGGCATGAAGCGCTGAAAAACTACGCACAGGAAGAAGGACTGAATTTCCTGGATTTCAATGAAGCGGAATGGTTTGAAACCATGGACTTTCAGTTTGACAAAGACATGGCAGACGGAGGGCACGCCAACTGCTTCGGAGCAGCTAAGCTCACGGACGCGATCGGAAAGGTTCTGCTTGCGATGGGTGTAGAACCCAAAGAGGATCCGGCATATGAAAGTACCCGTGCCTATGTTGACCGGCAGACTGCCAATGCCAATCTCTACCGCCTGGAAACCATCGGAGAATACCTCGCGGCTTTTGAGAGGGACCGTTATCTGATCTTTGCGGAGGGAAGCGGGGCATGCGGAAAGATGCTTGAAGCAGCCGGGCTCAGGCAGACAGATGACGGAGGGTTTACGGCGGTTTATGATGGAAAATGGACCGGAGATCCTCAGAAGCTTTCCGGAAGCGACTTCGCTCTGAATGTTTCCTGGAAACTGCAGTGTCAGGGAAACAGTGGAAAGATCACCGTGTACGGAAAGGATTACGAAAGAAAACATCCAGGAGTGGAAATTGTTCTCCTGGATCGTGAAAAAGGATATGTAATGGATCATTCCTGCTTTGATGAAAGCGGGAAGCGGATCAGTGAAACTGACTGAGTTCAACGGGCTGAAACTGCCCGTTTTTCAGAATCCATAATTCCTGGAATCCGGCCTTTTTTATCAGATCGAGGGAAAGCTCATACCCGCAGTCCAGTTTTCTTCTGTCGTGACAGTCCGAGTTCAGCATGATCCTCAGATTTCTTTCCTTCATGCATGCCAGAAGATTCGCGTCCGGATAGGGAAGGGTGCGGTATCCTCTTGCGATCGCGCCGGTGTTGACTTCATAGATCAACCGGTCACCGATCCGGTCGAGACAGTCACAGGCAATCCGGAGATATTCCGGATCATTGAAGCGGATATAGGACTCATCCTCATTGTATTTGGTGAAAAGATCAATGTGACCGAGGATATCCGCTTCCGCAAAGTCCGCCTGATCTCCGACCCGTCTGTAATAATCCTCAGCCATCTGCAGAATATTTCCGTCATACCATTCCGCAAGAACGGAGTCGAATTCCTGACGGGAATAATCCACTGCCCGGAAGGCACCGTCCTTTTCCAGAAAGTGCACGGAGGCAATGACAAAATCATATGGATCCCTGGAAGGGATCCGGCAGGTACTGTCCTGTTCAATGCCCAGATAAATCGTAATCTGATCCTGATATTTCTTTTCCAGCATCCGGATGGTTTTCTGATACTCCAGAGTTCCCTTCGGGCTCATACTGGCAGTGTCAAAGGGACTGTAGCCGTGACCGGAGAAGCCAAGGATATCAAAACCGCCTTCCAGGGCTGAATGGATCATTTCTTCCGGAGTGTCCATTCCGTCACAGTAGACGCTGTGTGTATGCATGTTTGTTCTCATAACTGTTCTCCCAGAATTGCCCGCAGGACCCTGCGGCTGTAAAGAAACTCCTTCAGTATTCCGCTGTCTTCCACAGTCATCTCCTGTTTATGGAAATACTGCCGGGTTTTTTCAAGCAGAATCCGGTAATCTTCATTGACTTCGCGCTTTGTTTCATAGAGCAGTTCCTCAAAATGAAGAAAAACAATCGTCCGCAGACTGACCATACAGCTGTCTTCGATCCAGAAATCCGTAAGTTCATCCCGCGGGTGGAATCTCTCCAGAAGATCATTCATGCGGAACAGTCCGTCCTCATTGCTCTGCCAGATATCCGCGTAGATGGAATCATACTGAGAAAGAAATGCTTCATTCCAGCAGTCCATGGCATCGCCATGGATCAGCCGGATCCGCTCCCTGTGGGGAAACTGGGGCAGAAGAAACCGTTCGAACATGCGGATGACCGCTTCGCTTTTTTCCACTGCCGTAACTGAGACAACCGCCGGATTGCGCAGTGCCATGAACAGATAATATCCAATACCAAGACCGAATGTCACGGCATTTCCGAAAGCCCGCATGGCAGGAGGGTCATTGGTGGCTGCTTCGGAAGGCGCATCCAGCATCCACATCTCATCATCCTGATACAGAACGGAGGCCTCAAAATCCCGGTCCATGGCTCTCAGCTTCAGCCAGTCACCCAGTTCCCGGTCCGGGTCATTCTGCACCGCCTCGAGACTGAACAGCCGGCCTCCAAGCATGGTCATCCGATCATAGGAAAAAGAGTCATCCTGAATATGTTTCAGGGTGACGGTCTGATGATAGGGAGTCCTTTCCCAGGCGTCCGTATCCAGAAAAAGAGAAGGCCAGTTTTTTTCTTCACCGCTGAATTCTCTTGCGCCTGCTTTCTGAAGCTTCCGCTTCATCCGGAGTTCATTTTCCTTTGTCAGACGGTGATCGAGAAAAGCATTGCAGCCATCAAGGCTGAGGTTTCTCCGGCACCGCTTCAGAAAAGACTCTGTGTCTTCATTTCGTCTGATCCGCATAGAAAAATGATACCACAGGAATTCTGTCTTCCGTTTTTTGTGAAACTGTTATGTTTGACGTATAATTCACTCATGAGTACAAAGCGGATCAAATGGGTGGATACAGCGAAGGGACTGGCGATCCTCCTTGTGATTGCCGGACATACGGCAGAGATGGGGAGTTTTACCCGTTCTATCATTTTTTCTTTTCACATTCCGCTGTTTTTTATTCTGAGCGGCTATACGTTTCATCCCGCGGAAACAAAGAAGGAATTCCAGGCCGGTCTTCTTCATGATGCAGTCCGTCTTCTGATTCCTTACGCACTTACCGCAGTTATCATTACCCTGGTTCAGATTCTGTACCGTCATAATCCGGTGATGGAAGAGCTTCGTCTGCTGCCCCAGGCACTGTTATGGGCAAGCGGGACAGGGGATGGAAAACATCCGGCCATCGGAATCCTGTGGTTTCTTGCAAGCATGTTTACAGTCCGTCAGCTGTTCAGCCTCTGTGTGCTCTTCTTCGGTAAAAAGGACTGGGCGTATCTTCCTGTGGCGGGCGTGATTGCCGTGATCGGGATCGGACTTGGTTTTATGGACTGGAACTGGCTGATTTTCAATCTCGATGTCTCAATGGCAGCGGTCGGCTTTTTCGCGGCCGGATATCTGTTCCGCCAGTATGAAGAACGGATTGAATCCTGCCGTCCGGCCGTCTTTTCGGTCTGTGTGATCATCTGGACTTATCTGCTGAAGGCGTTTGGATATATCGAAATGAGCGGCCGCTGGTATCCCGAATTCTCTCTGGGAATTCTGGAAGCGCTGTGCGGAAGCTACTGTGTGATCGCTTTCTGCAAATCTCTGGAGAAAACCGGAAAGCTTTCAGAAGCTCTGAATCAGATCGGAAGAGCGAGTCTTATGATCATGTGCGTACATGCCGTGGAGGATCGGGTATTCAGTTTCTGGCTGAAAGGCAATATTGCCATGCATACGCTGGAGAGGATCGTACTGGATGTGAGTGTCGGTCTCTTTCTTACATGGCTGATTTACGGCAGAAGGAAAAAACAGGTGGAGTCATGACAAAAAAACAGGCTTTGATTATCGGCGCCGGTCCGGCCGGACTGACAGCCGCTTATGAACTGCTCAAAAAGAGCGATGAATATGATGTCACGGTATTTGAGGAGTCAGAAGTGTTCGGCGGCATTTCAAGGACCGTGAATCACAACGGCAACCGGATGGATATGGGAGGGCACCGGTTCTTTTCGAAGGTTCCGGAAGTAAATGCCTGGTGGGATGAACTTCTGCCGCGTCAGGGCAGCCCGTCAAAGGATGATCTTCTGCTGAACCGGAAGGTCACGCTGAATCCAGGCGGCCCGGATCCGGAGAAGGAAGATCGGGTCATGCTGAGGAGAAACCGGGTTTCCCGCATCTTCTTCAATCAGAAATTCTTTGATTACCCGATCACTCTGAAGGTGGATCTGTTCCGTAATATGGGGCTGAAGGACACCATGGCCGCCGGCTTTTCCTATGCGGGATCTCTTCTGCACAAACGGAAGGAAAACTCCCTGGAGGACTTTTATATCAACCGCTTCGGAAAGAAACTGTATTCCATGTTTTTTGAGCATTATACGGAAAATCTCTGGGGGCGTCATCCAAGTGAAATCGATCCGAGCTGGGGTGCCCAGCGGGTCAAGGGCGTTTCCGTCAGCGCGGTTCTGAAGAACGCACTGGAAAAGCAGTTCGGAAAGAAAAACCGTCAGGTGGAGACTTCCCTGATTGAGGAATTCTCCTATCCGAAGCTCGGACCGGGAGAACTGTGGGATGTGACCGCGGAAGAGATCCGGAAAATGGGCGGCACGATTGTGACCGGCGCGAAAGTGGTCTCCTTGATCCGGGACGAAAACCGTATTACGGGACTTAGATATGAAAAGGATGGCGAGCGTACGGCGGTTATGGGAGATGTTGTTGTTTCTTCCATGCCGTTAAAGGATCTGGTGCTTGGAATGAACGATGTGCCGGAGACGGTGAGAACTATCGCGGAAGGGCTGCCATACCGGGATTACATGACGGTAGGGGTACTGGCTGACCGATTGAAACTGGAGAACCGTACGGATCTGAAGACAGTCGGAAACATTGTTCCGGACAACTGGGTCTATGTGCATGATCGGCATGTACGAATGGGCAGATTCCAGATCTACAACAACTGGAGCCCCTATATGGTAAAGGATCTGGAGCACACCGTATGGCTGGGACTTGAATACTTCTGCAACGAGGGGGATGAGCTCTGGTCTTTGACGGACGCGGAGTTCGGATATCTTGGCGTACAGGAGATGATCGCCCTCGGCCTGATCGAAGGTGAAAAGAATGTACTGGACTATCATGTGGAACGGGTGAAGAAAGCCTATCCTGCTTATTTTGATACGTATGAGAATATTGATCAGCTGATCTCCTGGCTGAATACCATCGAGAATCTTTACTGCGTCGGGCGGAACGGACAGCATCGCTACAACAATATTGATCACAGCATGTGTACCAGTTTTGAGGCGGTAAAGAATATTCTGAATCATGTCACTGACAAATCGAACATCTGGTCCGTCAACACGGAACAGGAATATCACGAAGAGAAGAAATGATGAAGAAGAAGGTTCTGCGAATTCTGCTTGCGCTTGTGATCAGCGCAGTCTCCGGATTTATCCTGATTACCGCTGTCTATGCCATACCGAAGGGACGGATGGTGAACAATATTATCCGTTCTCATGCACTTCTGGAATCTGAAGGGAATTATCGCTTCTGGGCAAGTGATATTACCAAGACGCAGTCAGACAATTTTTCTGATTCCCTGATGGCGGACATCGCGGTCAATCCCGGAAAAGGAAGTCTTCTCTATGACGCAATGATCAATGCCTATATGGGATGGGAGGATACGGATAATGCCAGTGAATGGCTGCTGAGAGAAACCGGAGGGGAACCTCTTTATCCCGGCAGTGTTCAGGTTGTTTACGGGCGCTACTGGCATGGGTATCTGCTGTGGATGAAGCCGCTGCTGCTGTTCTTCTCGATTCCGGAAATGCGTCTTTTCAGTATGGCGGTTCAGTTCCTGCTGTTTGCCTTTGTATTTATGCTGGGATACAGGGAACTTGGTTTTGCCGGGGTCATGGGGCTGACGGTTTGTCTGCTGGCACTCAATCCGCTGTCTACCATTCTGTCCTTTCATTTTGCGGACATCATGATCAATGTGATGATCTCTTCCATTGTCATCTTCACTCATCATGAGCGGCTCGATGAAAAAGACAGCTGGTATCTTCTGTTTCTCATGATCGGAGTTGCGACTGCTTTCTTTGATCTGATGACCTACCCGCTGGTTTCACTTGGCGTGCCTTTGATTCTGTATCTGCTTTTAAGCAGTAAGAATCTGAAGGACAATTTCATTCATGTCATTCTCTTCAGCGTTGACTGGGTAGTCGGATATGCCGGGATGTGGATCAGCAAATGGCTGATCGGGACGGTGATCTCCGGATACAACCTCGTACAGGACGGTCTGGCGACGGTGGGATACCGCAGCGGGGGAGAGGTTGCCAATATCCGCTCGGATTACCCGTATGTTCTTTCCCAGAACATGCAGGCAATGTTCACCCGGACACTGGTGGCCGGACTGTTCCTGCTGGCTGTTTCAATGATCGTTCTTCTGCTTGCCGGGAAACTGAAATTCAGCGTTTCACTGAATCGCCTGATTCCCGTTCTGTTTGTCGGGACATATCCGTTCCTCTGGTACTTCGTCATCCGGAATCACTCGATTGTCCATGTCTGGTTTACTCATCGTGCCCTGGCTGTTGCCGTGCTTGCCATTGCCAGCCTTCCGGCCTGCTTCCTGAGTGAAAAACGGAAACTGTAACTGAAAAAACCGCTTCGGCGGTTTTTAAGTGGAGGAAGATCGACGGGCTTTCCTTCGGGAAAGAAGGAGAGGACTGAAAAGAAGAAGGAAAAGAGTAAGAAGGGAAAGCAGAAGGGATCCCTTCTGCAGGGAAGTTCCCTTGTAGAACACTTCATAATGACCTTCACCGGAAGTTATCGGGATGATGATCCGCCCGGTATATTCATCCCGGATCGCTGGGACAGAGATTTCACCATCATCCGTGACTTTCTTTGCGGCATATCCAAGATACCAGGAGACCGGAAGGGCGGCAAATCCGTCCGCGTCCGCGTATACCGTGAGTTCTGTGTGTGATCCATGCCGGTTTGCCTCAATCGTTCCGCTGGTATCAAACAGTTCATAGACCGACTGCATGGCTTCATAATCCATATGATGGGCCGCCGGGAGGTATTCACCGCTCGCCAGTTCAGCGATGTTGTAATGGTTGTTGTAGTTCTCGTAGAATTCACCGGTAAAGAGTGTTTTCTCATCAGCGAGATTATGGGTTTTTGCCGGATCTGTGATCAGCTGGTGATAGATCACGGCTGTATTGACTGCGATAAAGACGGAGACAGCCGGAATCAGCAGGTTCCGGATTTTTGTGTCTGTGCGCTCAAGTGAATAGGCAAGGACGGCCGGAAGCAGGGAAGCGCTCAGAATATTGAACCGATAGGTAAACTGCAGGGAATGAAGGAAGGGGATCTTCCAGAGCGGCAGAAGGTCGGTGGTGGCGAGAATCAGAAACATACTGATCAAAACAGAAGCACTCATGAAGCGGCTGCGGTCTTTCTTCCTTACGAGAAGATAGACCAGCGGAGAAAGGACAATCGTAAGGCCTGTGAAATAATGATGCAGTTCAAGGTCATAATATCCCACAAGCGCATAGTCACTGAATGCGGACAGCAGGGTGTTGCTGTAGGTGCGCATGATTTCCTCTCCCCAAAGCATCCGGTTCCGCTCATACTGAAAGGTCTGTGAACCCATCTGCTGCAGAAGCGGAAGAAGAAAGAAGGCACAGACAAGAAAGCCGCTTGCCATTGCTTTTCCAAGTGACAGAAGCCGCTGTTTTTTCAGGACGCGGTCCGCGTGTACAAGAATCAGAATCAGAAAGACACCGCAGGACAGAGCGAAGGTGATGAGATGACTCAGCGCCAGCAGAGAGAATACTGCACACAGTTCCTGCCAGTTGTCCTTTTCTTCGGAAAGAAACCGGTACATGGCAAGGATCACAAGCGGAAGCAGAGAGAATGCCATCGCTTCTCCAAGAGCGGCACGGATGAAAAAATCATTGATATGGTAAGAGGAAAAAACAAATAAGGAAGTACAGAACACGGCCGTTTTATCGTCCTTTGAAAGATGACACATCAGCTTCAGGGCAGCCAGTGAACCCAGCAGCGCGATTACAAAGACATACAGTTTATAAACGATTACCAGAGGGAGATGCAGGGAATACAGAACAGACGCGGGAATCAGAAACAGATCACAGTAAAACAAAGGACTGGCGTATCCGAACCCGAAGTTCTTGTCAGGATAAACCGCAAGGGGAAGCTGATGATCCGCGATGGAAGTCAGAATGCCCTGAATTCTTGAAAGATGAAAGGTCAGATCCAGCCCGGTGAACACCGTACTCTGATAAAAAGGGATACAGAATACAAGCGTGATAAGCAGGGCTGTGCCAAAGAAATAAAGTCTGTTTTTCCGCATGATTCCATTATACCGGAAGCTTTCCATTTTCTTTCTGTTCAGGAAAAATATCCAAATAAAATGAATTCAACGGCACTCACATGCATTGCAACGATCGGATTCAAAAAAAGAAATGGCGGAAATCTTCACGCTATGAAGAAACATCCCGGCTTGAAAAAAAGAAAACCTGTGCTGTTTATCAGAGAAAGGAACCCTGTGAATGGAAGGCTCAGAGAAGAGCGACTCATCGGATGAAACAAAAGACTTATGAAAATAATTAATTTTTTTCTTGCAAAGTAAAAGGGGGTTTGGTAATATAAGTGAGCACTCGTTCGATGTGCGATGCGCCGATAGCTCAACTGGATAGAGTATTTGACTACGAATCAAAAGGTTGCGG
>CAMNFS010000062.1 GCA_946537255.1 uncultured Erysipelotrichaceae bacterium | reverse complement strand
CGGAATTTTCCGGTCGTACTGTCTTCATGCATGAAAAGAAGAAAGTATAATGAATCCGGAAGAAAACCATGAATTCAGCGGGTGAACTGTGTCTGTTCATATGAATGAACTGGAACTGGCAGGGCGAGGCAGATATGATTAAACGACTTCGTAATCAGATAACAGAATATTTTGTCGGAAAAGAAAATACAGTGGATCAGGTTCTGATCTGTCTTCTGGCAGGAGGACATGTCCTTCTCGAAGATGTGCCGGGAGTAGGGAAGACAACGCTTGCGAAGGTACTTGCCGCATCGACGGACTGTTCCTTCGGAAGAATTCAGTTCACACCGGATACCCTGCCTTCGGATATTGCGGGGGTATCTGTCTACAACATGAAAGACAGGGAATTCCAGTATAAGGAGGGCGCGATTCTGCGTCAGATCATTCTGGCAGATGAGATCAATCGGGCCGCTCCGAAAACCCAGGCCAGTCTGCTTGAGGCAATGGCCGAAGGAAGTGTGACGGTTGATGGGATCAGGCATCCGCTTCCTCAGCCGTTCATGGTGATCGCGACTCAGAATCCGATCGAGTTTCTGGGAACCTATCCGCTGCCGGAAGCGCAGATGGACCGCTTTATGATGCGGCTGAAAATCGGATATCCAAAGGCAGATGATGAGATTGCGCTGGTAAGAAAAAACCTTGCCGGGAAAACGGCGGAAACTGTGGAGCCGGTCTGTTCCGTTCAGGAACTGCTTGCCATGAAAGAACAGGTAAAGTCCGTGCATATCAGTGACTCACTGCTTGGGTATATCCAGCAGATTGTAAGTGCAACCCGGGAAGAGGAACGTTTCGTTCTCGGCGCCAGTCCAAGGGCTACCCTGTTTCTTGCGTCTGCGTCTCAGGCAAGAGCGTTTCTGCAGGAAAGAGATTATGTGAAGCCGGATGATGTGAAGGCGGTCGCTGTCGCGGTTCTGCATCATCGTCTTGTGCTGACTCCGGACGCAAAGATCAGAAAAGAAAACACGGATCTGATTCTGAATACCATGATTCAGAACATACGGATTCCAAGAGACTGACATGTCATGAGAAGAAACCGACTGGTTCTGCTGGTTTTATGGCTGCTTTCACTCATAGGGATATCACTTGCCGGAGGGGAGATTACTTATGGGATTTTCTTTCTGCTCACTCTGATTCCGGTTGTTTCAGCTCTTTATATCTTTATCGTGACGCAGCTGTTCAAAATCTATCAGAATGTGGAAGGGACAAATCTCACAGCCAATCATCCGGCCGTTTTTTCCTTTGTTCTTCAGAATGAAAGCTTTGTTCTTTTTTCCGGAATACGCGTTCTGTTTTACTCCTCCTTTTCGGAAATCAGCGGGCTGACTGATCAGACGGAATATGAGCTGCTTCCGCATGATGGAATCAGAAAGAAGACGGATATTGTCTGTCATTACCGGGGCGAGTATGAGATCGGGATCCGGACGATTGAGATAACGGATTTCTTCCGCCTGTTTACATTCGCTTATCGAAACCCGGAGCCGAAGAAGGTCATGGTGAAACCGGCCGTGATCCATCTTTCAGAACTGAAAAGTTTTGATCTCCCGCAGAGTTCTCTCAGGGAGTCACGTCTCAATCCGACCGAAGCGGATCTGACCCTTCGCGAATATGTTCCGGGAGATGATCCGAGAATGATTCACTGGAAGGCGACCGCGGCTGCAGAGAAGCTGATGGTGCGGGAACGGATCGGGGAACAGCAGGAAGGCATATCCGTTCTTCTGGATCCACACCGGTATGGCACTGCCATGGAAGACTGTCTGCCTCTGGAAAACAAAATGCTGGAGACCCTCATCGCGGTGAATCTGTTTCTCAGCGGAAAGGGGATTCCGGTTGAAACATATTTTCTGGAAAACGGGCTTCAGAGCTGTGAGATCAACCGAGGAAGCGGCTTTGATGGTCTGTATGAGCGCATGTCATTCTATCGGTTTGATACAGAGTATGGAATGGAACATCTTTATGAAGAGGTTATGAGAAAGGCCGCGATTCTGAACCGCCAGGCGGTATTTCTGATCCTTCATGAATGGGACGCGAAGGCAGAGAGATTTGCCGGAGAACTGAACAGACATCATGTTTCCGTGACGGCGTATGTTGTCACGGATGATGAGGTTTCTTTTGAAAATGATCTTTCAAGGACCAGAGTGATCAGGATTCCGACAGACGCGGATCTTTCCGGGGTGATGTGATGATCGGACTGATTTATGATTTCACTCTGGCGGCCGTCCTTGCCCTGGCATCTGTTCTTTCAGTGTTTTCCTTTACGGCCGGAAAGAATATTCCGAATTCCGTCTGTGGACTGACGGTGCTTCTGGTTTCCGCGCTGGTGCTGTTTCTGCGGCTTAAGACAAGAGGGCGGATGATACTTGCCGGAATTCTCGCGGCTGTCGCTTCCGGCATGGCTCTGACAATGGATGCGGAACAGATCGCTGTTGTGCTGAGTAAGAACGGATGGGTCCTGTGGGTGCTTCCTGTATGCGCGGGCTCTGTTCTGCTGGAATGGCTGACGAAAGGACACAGGGCTTTGCGGGTGCTTCCCTGTGCCGCTTTGACCGGTACATTGGCGTATTCTCTTTTTCAGGCAGTTCCGCTGGTCAGAACCGCCGTACTCATGAGCCTTCTCTATCTTGTGCTTTCTGTAACGGAGCTGATTCAGAGCGGATGGAAAAAAGAAGGAGCGGTGAAACCGGAGGAACACCTGGTGTTCATCCTGCCTTTCATACTGGTATTGTTTGCCGGGCTGGCTGTCATAAAAACCCCCGCGGAGCCGTTTGACTGGAAGCTTGTAAAGGACCTTGCGAGAAACGCGAGATCGACCTATGAACGGTTCATACAGTCCTTTGACCGTCAGGATGGCTGGCTGGAAGGAGAAGGGCAGGTCGGCTTTTCAGAGGAGGGCGGATTCTTCGGAAACCTTCATGCCTCAGATTATGAGGTGCTTGAGGTAAGATCGAACACTGCCCTGGGAGCGAGGGTGTATCTGGGCGGAAGAAGTTTTGACACATTTGATGGCAGGCAATGGACCAAGCAGGATGAATCCGATGAGAATGAACGGATGTATGATCTGATTGAAACTACGTATGCGGTCGCGTCGCATGATGCAAAACATGTACCGGATTACATGCGAAGCTCCAGTCTTGAGATCCGCCTGAAAGGAATCCGGACCGATCATGTATTCGCACCTTCCAAAACCATTCCCTCTCTTCGGGATCGATCAACGAAACAGACCGGGGGAGATCTGCTGTTTCCAAACCGCAGGGTGCGGCAGTATACGATTGATTATTACCGTCTGAACCGGGCGTATGAGGGATTTGATGAACTGCTGAACAGCAGTGAGGCATTTCTGGATCTGGACGAAGAAACCATGATCACCGTATCCAACACTCTCCAGCATCAGGACCTCTCCGGGTTTACGGAAGAAGGACTGCTGGAATACCGCAGACGGATTCATGAAGTCTATGCGCAGAAACCGGTGCTTTCCGAAAGAATGCAGGAACGATTGGAACAGCAGCTTCAGGGGGAAGAAACCGTGTATGGAAAACTTCTGAAACTCAGTGAAATGTTTGCGGACATGATCTATACCACAAAGCCGGGAGAACTTCCTGAAACGGTACAAACACCGGCTGATTTTCTGGATGATCTTGTTTTTGAACGGCAGGAAGGATACTGTACCCATTTTGCGACCGCCTTTGTCCTTCTTGCCAGGGCCGAGGGGATCCCGGCAAGATATGTGCAGGGCTACTGTATTACCACGGCGTCAAAGGGCGTGACGAATGTATTCTCTGATACCGCTCATGCCTGGGCCGAGGCCTACATGGACGGGATCGGATGGGTTGAGTTTGATCCAACCCCGGGCTATGCGGTGCGCTCCGGCTGGAAGGTGCGCCGAACTGAGGAAGAAGAGGGGAATGGCCGGAATGTGACCATTGCCATTGAGGAAGAGGAGGAAGAGGAAGAAGAAACCTCCGGAACTTCTTCCCATCCGAATGTTCAGATGGAAAAGCAGAGAAGGAGCCTTTCTGCCGTATCGGTATCGATGATTCTGGCGGGACTGTTTCTGATTCTGTATCTTCCCCTGGATTTCAGCGTGAGAAGATACCGGTATAAAAGGAAAAGCAGAAGGGAAAAAGTACGTTATCTCTTTCAGAGAATCCTGAGGATTCTAAGACGGATGGGACTGAAAATCAGAAACGGTGAAACGCTTTCGGAATTCGCGGAGAGGGCAAAGAGAACAGTTCCACAGATGAACCCTGAATTTATTTCGGTCTATGAGGAAGTGATCTACGGGGAAAGAGAAGTCAGTGAAGAGGATGTGAAACTGTTTGAAGAAGAAACCGCGGCGCTGCGGCGGCTCTGGCTGAACAGACTGGGAGAAAAACTGTTTCACCGGCACCGTAAAATCAGCGGGCCAATGGATGGACATGCCAAGGAGGAATAGTTTGAGAGAACTTTTGATCAGGGAAATACACGAAAAGGACAATGCGGCAGTGGAGCAGGTGATCAGAAGCTGTCTGAAGGAATACGGCGCAGATCATGAAGGCACTGCCTGGTGCGATCCGGATCTTGGACGTTTTTCCAAAATCTATCAGGCGGAAGGAACACGGTACTGGGTAGCTGAGGATGCCTGCGGCAGGATCGCGGGCGGCACCGGCATCGGTATTCTTCCGGAGGTGGAAAAGACATGTGAGCTGCAGAAAATGTACCTTCTTCCCGAATACCGAGGGACTGGAACTGCGCACCGGCTTCTGGAAACCGCGCTTTCCTTTGCGAGCAAGTATTATGATTTCTGCTATCTGGAAACACTGGAAAACATGAAGGAAGCGCAGAGATTCTATGAAAAGCATGGATTCTGTCGGATTGATGAGAAGCTTGGCGATACCGGTCACTTTGACTGCGATGTGAGATATCGAAAGGATCTGCGCTCCTTTCGAAAGGAAGACAGAGAGTCCGGCTGAAAGGCCGGATCTTTTAATGCATGTCGGTTAGTATATCCTAACAATGTGATAAGATATCTTCCGCAGGGGGAAATGATATGTACACAGGACTGTATGTGATTGTCGGTATCACGTGTGTTCTTCTGACAGTTGTGATTCTGAGCTTTCTTGGTCCGGAACAGGGAGGTTCTGGATTCTGGCAGACAGTTCAGAAAATCCGTGCGGTCATGGATTCCGTATGTTACGGGTTCATGAATTTCTGCGCAGTCAGCAGTATTCTGATCGGCATTTTTTCCGTGCTGAAAAGCTGGCTCAGCAAGTCAGAAACTGCCATCCCGTTTGGATCGCTTCTGGCTGTTGGGACAGTATGCATACTGATCGCGGTCGCGGCGCGTTCCATTCTGAAATCGCAGTCACGCGGGGAACTGTGTGAGTGCACGGGAAACTGCAGCACCTGCAGAATCAGATGCCGGACCAATCCTTCCTATTATGGAATTCAGAAAAACACCCAAAGACGCAAAGAAGCTCGAAATATCGGAAACAATGAAGAAGGCGGAAGCGGACTGGCTCATTGATTCCTCTTCGACGCATAGCCTTGAGGAAGAGACTGTCCTTTCTTTGAACTATTCCGGCGCTGAAGAACGGTTTTGCCATCTGTAAGCAAACAATGAATCCGTATGGTCATTGACCGGAAACAGAGTCATCCCGACTGGTTCTGTATGTTGTTTTCATTGGCAATATTGACGAAGCGGGGAACTCTTCCTATAATCTGAAATCGATTCTCCGGAGGATGCGTATGATGAGCCTGATGTCTGTTTTTTTACTGTCAGTGACACTGATGTTTTCATGGACCCCTTTTCGCGGGCCGGTCTGTGCATCGATTCATTCACTGAGACACGAGTACGTGATGGAATCCATCACAGAAGACCCCTTGTTCAATGAAAAGCAGGCATCTTATTTCCTTACGGAAGAGCCGGCTGGAAATACGGATAAGGACGATGGGGAAACGGCTGGTCCGGATATCCGCTATCTTCTGTTTCTGCAGGATTTCCGCAATGGCATGAATGACGCGTGGACTCCGTTCATGGAATCTGTGACAAACTTTGCGACCAGATACCTGATATTGTTTACGCTGTTTATTTACTGGGCTCTGGATAAGCGGGACGGGCTCTATACCATTTCCTCCATGTGTCTTACACTCGCCGTGAATCAGCTGATCAAGCTGAGCGCTTGCGTGTACCGGCCATGGATCCGGGACCCGCGGGTTGTCCCGGCAGGAGACTCCATGAAATCCGCTACGGGCTATTCCTTCCCGAGCGGACATACCGCTGCGGCTGCGCCCCAGTTCGGAGGAATCGCGGTTACCCAGGGCAGAAAGCATAAATGGATTCCGGTTCTCTGCGTGATCGGCACGATGCTGGTGGCGTTTTCCAGAAACTATCTGGGCGTGCATACACCTCAGGATGTATTTGTGGCAATCTGTGAATCCGTGCTGAGTCTTATCATCATGAAGAAGATCTTCGCGTATCTTGAGCGTAATCCGGAAAAAGAGGATCTGTTTCTGATTGCCGGCATCGTTTTCGGCTTTGTTTCCATTGCGTACATTACCTTCAAGCCATACCCGATGACCTATGTCGACGGGAAGCTGCTTGTGGATCCGCAGAAAATGATGAATGATGGATACGGGGATATCGCGTTTCTGATTGCCTTCTGCATCGGCCGCTTCATTGAGCGGAAATGGATCCGGTTTCAGCCGACGGGCATCAACGGAAAGGGTATTCTTCTCTGTGCGGTCGGAATGGTGATATTTGTTCTGCTGAACAATAACATCGGCAAGCCGCTCGACAATCTGCTGGGAAGCCACTGGGGACATTTCGCCAGAAGAATGATCACGATTCTCTTTTACATGGCGCTTTACCCTTGGATCATCCGGCTGGTCATGAAGCAGAAGGAAGCGGATGAATAGGAAACCGGAAAGCTTCTGAATTCCGTTCTATGGAACAAAGGCGGGATTGGAAAGACGCATGCGTGAATGAAAAAGAAAATCAGACAGGGAGGGAAAGACATGGTGCATCGAATAATAAGGATCCTGATGGTATGGACACTTGGAATCCTGCTTGTTTCCTGCGGCAGTTCTGAACCCGCTTCGGCTTTGTCCAATGGTCCAAAGACGCTGGGAGAGGCGATGAAGATCTCCAGCGAGATCAGTTCCTATGAGTTTGACTCACATTATTTTGTCTATGTATTCAGCTATGAAGGCAATCCGACAAGGGTGTATGGAAAACTCAATGCCGATCTGTTTGAAAAGCTCGATCAGGAAATGATGAATGGCGCGGATACCGCGAAGCTTGCGGACGTTCTCAGGGATGTGAAAATTGAAAAGATGGAGAATCTCAATGAGAAGGCGCCATCTCAGGCTGAACTGGACGCATATAAAGGAAAGAACGGTCAGAGTCTTCTGGATGCCGGATTCAGTGCGGATGGCTATGCATTCAATGAAGACGGCAGTCAGAAATTCTTCTTTACCAAAGATGAATTTGAATATGAAGTTCAGTTTGAGGAGACTGCGGAGATTCCGGAAGACGCATATGATTCCGGCTATGAAGCGATCGTCCGTCCTCTTACCGTAAAGAGGATTGAAAGAACCGGCCTCAGTTCCATGGCTGCCTCGATTGACCGGATCGAAAAATAGGATCTGTCTCAGGGATCCTGGAATAAGAAACACTTTGCGCGGCAGACTCCATTCTGGAAATCGGAGAAGCCGCTTTTTCTTTTTCCTGAGATGGTCAGATTCCGGTGATTCCTTTTCTTTCCCGGTTCTTCAGGATCTGGAATTGGCTGTCTGTTTCTGGTTTTCAGAAACAGGAAGTGATACAGTTTTTCTAGAAGCAGAAGGGAAACAGATATGAAAATCGTTCTGGATAATCTGACCAAGCGGTTTCCAAACCGCAACCGGAAGATCGGCGGAGAAGTCACGGCGGTCGACCATTTCAATGTTGAAATACCGGATGGAGAACTCGTCGGGCTTCTGGGACCGTCCGGCTGTGGGAAAAGTACGGTTCTGAACATGATCTGCGGTCTGGAAAAGCCGACGGAAGGACGTGTTTTTTTCGGAGAGGAAGATGTGACGGATCTTTCCCCTGAAAACCGTGGGGTAGGCATGGTGTTTCAGAGTTATGCCCTTTATCCTCATATGACGGTCCGTGAGAACATCCGCTTTCCGCTGGAAAACCGGAAAGGAAAAGACCGGCTTTCCAAAGAGGAAATGGAAGAAAAAGTCATGGAAGCCGCGAAGCTTGTTCAGATTGATCAGCTGATGGACCGGAAGCCGGCAGAAATGTCCGGCGGCCAGCAGCAGCGGGTCGCAATCGCCCGGGCCCTTGTCAAGCGGCCGGGCGTGCTCCTTCTCGATGAACCGCTTTCCAACCTCGACGCAAGACTCCGTCTTGCGACGCGGGAGGAAATCCGCCGTATTCAGACGGAGACCGGTATCACAACCGTATTTGTGACGCATGATCAGGAAGAAGCGATGAGCATTTCGGATCATATCATTCTGATGAAGGAGGGCGTCCGGCATCAGGTCGGAAAACCGCAGGATGTCTATGATGATCCGGTGAATCTCTTCGTTGCCCAGTTTCTTGGAACCCCTGCCATCAATGTGTTTCAGGGTGAGGTGAAAAACGAAGAACTGTTCATAGGAAAGGACCGGGTGCTGGATGTACCGGGCGCCGGGGATGGGGATGTATTTGTCGGAATCCGTCCCGAAGGGGCAGCGCTTCAGGCAGATGGACCCTTTGCGCTGAAGCTGGATCACGTAGAGGTTCTGGGAAGAGATACCATCGTGGTTGCGTCTCATCCTTCCTTTCAGGGAGAGAACGTCCGGCTGATTATTCCTTCCGAGCAGCGTGAAGAGGTGTCGGATACTCCCCGGTTTGTTCTGAAACCACGGGGTGTTCATCTGTTCGACGCAAAGACGCAGGAAAGAATCCGCTATGGAAAGGGAAACAGATAAAATGAAGCGGGCTGATCTGAAACCATTTCTATATCTGCTTCCGGCATTTGTGTTTCTCGGCATCTTCATGGTTTATCCATTGTTTGATGTACTGATCTATTCGCTGGAGGAGGGATACAACAGCGCTTCCCAGACGTTTCATGGGGTTGGTCTGTATAATTACCGCTATGTGCTGAGAGATCCGTATTTTCTGAGCGCGCTTCAGAACACGTTTATTCTGGTGATCATTACCGTTCCGGTATCGACCGGCCTTTCGCTTCTGATTTCGCTTGGCCTCAATTCCATACAGAAATTCCGCGATTTTCTGCAGACGGTGTTTTTTCTTCCGTATGTGACCAATACGCTGGCGGTCGGTCTTGTATTCATGATTCTGTTCAAGAAGACTCCGTATTCCGATGGATTTGTGAATCTCATCATTCAGTTCTTCGGCGGCCGGTCGGTTGACTTTATTGAAGGTCCCTACTGGGCGAAGATGACGGTGATCTGCCTCTATACCATCTGGATCGTCATGCCGTTCAAGATTCTGATTCTGACAAGTGCCCTTGCCTCGGTCGATCCCATGCTTTATAAAGCGGCACAGATTGATGGAACCTCCCGGCTCCGGATGTTTTTTCGAATCACGCTTCCGATGATCTCGCCGATGATTTTCTATCTGATCATTACCGGATTCATCGGAGCGTTCAAGGCATACTCAGATGTCGTCGCGATCTTCGGAGTCAATCTGAACGCGGCAGGCATGAATACGATTGTCGGATATATCTATGACATGCTTTACGGAGACAGCGGCGGATATCCATCCTTTGCCTCGGCAGCCGCGCTGATTCTGTTTGTTATCGTGCTTACAATCACCGTCATCAATCTGATGGTCAGCCGCAGGAACAGTTCCTCTCTGAAAGGAGGCAGCTATGAGTGAGATGAAGAAGTACACTGCCTCTCAGGCAGAAGAGAAAAGAAAGGCCGGCATCCGCAGGGCAGTCACCGGCTTCTTCCTGGCTCTGTGGGCTGTGATCGTGCTGTTTCCGTTTTACTGGATGGTTCTGACTTCCCTGAAGTCATACAGTTCCTATAATTCGGAATATATTCCGAAGCTTTACACCCTGTCACCAACCCTGCAGAACTACCGGGATGCCTTTACGGCCGTGCCTCTCGGGCAGTATTTTCTCAATACCCTGATTTTTACGGTCATCACCACCGCGCTGATGCTTGTGGTGACAGTACTTGCGGCCTATGCCTTCGCAAGGCTGAAATTCCCTGGAAAGAATGTTCTGTTCACGCTCTTTCTTGCCCTGATGATGATTCCGACGGAGCTCGTGATCATTACCAACTTTGTGACCATTACCGACTGGAATCTGCGCAACACCTTTCCCGGACTCATTCTTCCCAGTGTCGCGTCGGTATTCTACATTTACCTGCTGAAGGAAAACTTTGAACAGGTGCCGGAAGATCTTTATCTCGCGGCGAAGGTTGACGGAACCAGTGATATGCGTTATCTGTTCCGGGTGATGATTCCGATCTGCCGTCCGACCATTGTGACGATTACGATTCTCAAGATCATAGAATGCTGGAATGCCTATGTGTGGCCTCGTCTGATTACGGATAACCAGGCTTATTTCCTTGTGTCCAACGGGATTCAGGAAATCAGGGAGAACGGTTTTGGACGTGAGAACATACCGGCAATGATGGCGGCGGTCGTTGTGATTTCTGCTCCGCTTATTGTTCTGTTTCTGATTTTCCGCAAACGGATCATGGAAGGTGTGAGCCGGGGAGGTACAAAAGGCGCATGAAGAAGGTATGGTACAGACTGGCCGGCACGGCTGTTTCCTGCATGCTTGCGGCAGGGCTCTGCGGCTGTCATGGTTCCCGGGGGCTCAGCGCGTTTGCGGTTCCGGAACAGCTGGATGAATCCAGAACACTTGAACTGACGTTCTGGGCAAAGAACGACACCAACAAAAACCAGACGAAAATCTATGAGGAGGCAATCGCCTCATTTGAAAAGCTGTATCCGAACATCCGTATAAACATGCGTCTTTATACGGATTATGGAAAAATCTATAACGATGTCATCACGAATATTTCGACCAATACGACCCCGAATATCTGCATCACATATCCGGATCATATCGCGACCTATATGACCGGCGCCAATGTGGTGACGGAACTCGATGAGCTGATGGAGAATGAGAAATACGGGCTCGGCGGCAGTGAACTGAAGTTTGACGGTCCTGAAAAGGACGAGATCATTCCCGAGTTTCTGGATGAATGCATTCTTTCCGGCCATTATTATGCGGTCCCGTTCATGCGCAGCAGTGAAGCGGTCTACATCAATAAAACATTTGTGGAGAAGCTTGGCTATGAGGTGCCGGACATTCTGACATGGGATCAGATGTATGAAATCGGCGAAGCCGCAATGAAAAAGAATCCGGACGGCACGTTTGCGCTGAACGGACAGAATGTGATGATTCCGATCATTTATAAATCCACGGACAATATGATGATCAGTTCCCTGAAGCAGAAAGGCGCCGGTTATTCCCGGCCGGATGGAACGATTGAGATCTTCAATGACACAACAAAGGAAATTCTGTATGAGGTGAACAGGCACGCGGCGACAGGAGCGTTTTCTACCTTTTCGATTTCCAGCTATCCGGCCAATTTCCTGAATGCCGGACAGTGTCTGTTTGCGATTGACTCCACAGCCGGGGCAACCTGGATGGGAAGTCACGCGCCGTTATCTGATATTTCACCGGATAAGTTTGTCGAGTTTGAAACGGAAGTCCGCATGATTCCCCAGTACGATCCTTCTGATCCATACATGATCTCTCAGGGACCATCGGTCTGTATTTTCAATAAGAATGACCCGCAGGAGGTGCTCGCCTCATGGCTGTTCATGCAGTATCTTTTGACCAATGAGGTTCAGACCGGTTACTCAGAGACGGAAGGATATGTGCCGGTTACCACCAAGGCTGTGGAATCCGAAGAATATCAGGAATATCTGGCGCTTGCCGGAACGGATACGCAGAATCATTATCATGTGAAAATCGAAGCGGCGGATATTCTCAGAAAAAATGTGGAACATACATTTACGACTCCGGTATTCAACGGATCCGCGTCACTTCGCAATGCGGCTGGACAGATGGTGGAAAACGTCGCCAAATCGGCAAGAAGAAAAGAAACCGTTGACGATGCCTATATGGAAAAACTGTTCAGGAATATGGAATCCCTGTATCGCCTCAATGAAACCAATGCCCTGAGGGAAAACGGGAATTCAGGGCCGCTCCCGATACAGTCCCGGATCCTGCTGGGGAGTCTTGCGCTTGCGTGGATTCTTATTGGCGCATCTGTGCTTTATGACAGAAATAAACGCCGCCGGACAAAGGATGGGCGGTAGCCAGGAAGAAAAGAAACTATAATGAAAGAGTCGGAAAAGAACCGACAGGAGGGAAAATGAAACAATCAGTCACAATGATTCTCAGTGCGGCTCTGCTGTTTGCGGCAGGATGCTCGGCTTCCTCAAATGCGTCTGCTGGAGCTTCCGCGTCTGACATCAACGCCAAGAGTGAAGGCGTGATGACCTACGCGGAATATGAAGCGGCGGCCCTGGATTCTCCGGTTACGGTTGAAACCTATGTGCAGGGAAAAACATCCTGGTGGGAGAACAAGGGAACCCTGTATACCCAGGACGGAGACGGTGCGTATTTCATCTATGACATGCAGGTATCGCAGGACGATTACAACAAGCTTGTCGAGGGAACGAAAATCAAGGTCAAGGGCTATAAGTCCGAATGGTCGGGAGAAGTGGAAATCATCGATGCGGAATATGAAATTGAACCCGGCAGCTATATTGCCCAGCCGAAAGATGTGACCGACCTGCTTGGCAAGGATGAATTGATCAGGCATCAGAATCAGAAGGTCAGCTTCAAGGGCATGACGGTGGAAGCGGCCGGCAAGGATGATTCCGGAAACGATGTTCCGTTCCTCTATAACTGGGACGGCTCCGGTCAGCGCGGAAATGACGTCTACTTCAATGTATCCAAGGACGGCAGAACCTATACCTTCCTGGTAAGATCCTATCTGACCAACGAAGATACCGAGGTATACAAGGCGGCGGAGAATCTCAAGATCGGAGACAAAGTGGATCTTGAAGGATTCCTGTACTGGTATGAAGGGGTCAACCCGCACATCACATCCATTCACCCCGCTTCCTGATATACGAAAAGTGAGAAAGGACAGGCAGAACCCGCAGACCACTGATCTGCGGGTTCTGTATTTCTTTCCGGAAAAGGGAAAGCGCACGATGGATTCAGAAGGACATCCGGGGGTTTGCAGATGCCTGCCCGCTGTCTTTTTTATGATCGGATGGTCAGAAGCAATCATGAAAGCTTCATGAGGATATCCTGCCTGAGCAGTTTGGTTTCGGGTGGAATAACGGTATATGCAGGTAAGGCAGAACAGCCTTATTGGGAAAGGAATGAAATGAAACTGATTAAAGCCTGTAACGGAACAAGTCTGATTATCCGGATTCTCTGCGGTCTTGTGATCGGAGCGGTGCTTGGCATGGTGTGGACCGGGCTGCCTGGGATCGGACTGCTCGGAGAACTTTTTGCAGGCGGACTGAAGGCAATTGCCCCGGTCCTG
>CAMNFS010000061.1 GCA_946537255.1 uncultured Erysipelotrichaceae bacterium | reverse complement strand
CGCTCCGTACATTTCTTTCAGAACTGCACGGATCGACCGTCGGAATTCATCTTCCTTTCAGAAACAGAATGACTTTCATTCAGCGAAGGAATAACCTGAATGCATGAATCCTGCATGGATTTCATCCCTCATTGCCCGCAGGATGGTCTTTGATCCTGCAGATGGAAAGAGATCCCCGACGCATGGAGAAATCCGCGTCTTTTTCAGAATGCAGATACATACAGCCGCATCGCTGATTATAATTTGAATGTGAAGCTGATATCTTCAGTGTCACAGAAATGGATGGTGAGGTAAACATGAAGCGTTTGATCAGATCGATGATGGCTGTTTTTCTGATATTTGGAACGACACCGGTTCAGGCAGAAGAGGACTACGGGCTCTGGATGGATTTCAACCAGGACGGCAGAACGGATCAGAATGACTGGAACAGTCTGCGGGACTGGATGAGCACCTATACGAGTAATAATGAAGACGGATCGCTGAATTACGGCGGCCAGGAAATGCCCGCAAGCATCAGTCTTCTGATCAATGACCATTTTTCTTCCGCCCCTGCGGATATCAGTCAGACCGATGTCTCCGCTTTGAAGGAATTCTACCTGATCAACGGGTATTCCACTCCGGTACGGAATCAGAATCCGTTTGGTTCCTGCTGGGCTTTTGCGACGATCTCTTCTCTTGAAAGCAACTTCCTGCTCAAACAGAAAGGACTTCCGGATCCGAAAACTCTCGGCACCCTGAATTTTCATCAGGAGGACAGTTCTCTGGATTTTTCCGAGCTCTACCTCGCCATGGAAAACCGGACTCCGGTACGGGATGGATCGCAGAAGGGAGAAGGATCGGTCACTACCAATGAGAATACCGGTGTCAATATGATCAATTCCGGCGGATTCCTTTATGATTCCCAGAGTGTACTGTCTTCCTGGGACGGCCCCCTGAAGGAAGAACAGGAGCCCTACAGAGCCGTAAAGCCCGTGGAGGATGAGATCGGTGAGTGGGGATTTCACAATGAACAGGAAGATCTCAGCACCGTACCCGAAAGCCATGTTCAGAAGGTACTGTATCTTGACTCGCCCAGCCGCTTTCATCTCGATATCGAAAACAGAAGCTATGTCTATGACGGCTATGACGCGGATGCGGTGAAGCGCATCAAGCAGGCCATCCTGCAGTACGGTGCGGTTGTCTGCTGCTATGAGGCCGATGTCTCAAAACCCGGTGATTCCGGCAGCAGTGATTACATGAACTACAGGGAATATGCCCAGTATTATGACAGTGATGAAATCCAGATGAATCACGCGGTTTCAATTGTCGGCTGGAATGACAGCTATCCGAAGGAAAACTTCGCGGCCGAAAGGAACAGCGTGCCTGCCCAGGATGGTGCCTGGCTGATCAAAAACAGCTGGGGAAACTACAGCACGGTGAAAGAGATTATGGGAGACCGTGTGGATGAACTGCTTGAAAGCAGCCGCGGCACGGATCAGGAAATCACTTCCGAGAACATGTATAACTACGGGATCAAGGATGAGGAAGGACACGGGACCGGATACTTCTGGCTCAGCTACGCGGATCATTCCTTCATGAGTGCCGTTGCCTTTGACGCAGAACCAAAGGGACAGTTCTCCTATGATCATCTCTATCAGTATGATTACATGCATACCGCTTCCTTCAGCCCGGTTTCACTGCCCTCTGAAAAGCCGCTGAAAACCGCGAATATCTTTACTGCCGCAGAGGATGAAACCCTGAAGGCAGTCTCCGTTTATTCTCCTGTCAATCAGACTAAAACACTTATTGAGATCTATCTTCTTGAAGACGGTGAAACAACGCCTTCCGACAGACCGGTTTCTGTTATGGAAGTCACCCTGGACCGGGGCTTTCACACCGTTGATCTGAAGGACGCGGTCCCTCTGAAAAAAGGAACCCGGTTTGTCGTCGCAGAACACGCGGAATCCGTGCATGAAGGAAAACCCATCAGCTGGCTGCTTCTTGAAACATCTCCGGCAGAGTCCCTTCAGAATGATGAAAACATGAACAATGTCCATACCCATACGGTGTGCAATGAAGGTGAAACGATATTCAAGACAGAAGAAAACGGGAGCTGGCAGAGCACATCTGCTCTGAACCGTTCTCCCGCTTCTGAAGCGTTTGCGTTCGGTAACGCGATGATCAAAGCCTATACTGTTGACGGCATTTCCGAAGTCATCCCAGCTGTCACAGAAAGCAGTGCGGCACCTTCTGCGACAGTCCCGGCCGCCGCTGCTTCTTCGCCGTTCAGCGCCATTCCGATTGTGATCGCAGCTGTCGCTGCCGTCTTAGTCTCCGTGTTTCTCTGTCGGGATTAATCTCTCCGCATGCATACGTGCGGGATGCCGTCCTCCTCAAAAGGAGAGGAAACAACCCGGAATCCGAACCGTTCATAAAACCCGGCCGCGTACACCTGTGCCTCAAGGTACAGGTGTTTTTCTCTGAGGTCTCTGAGCGCCTCCTCCATCAGACATCTTCCCAGTCCCTTGCCGTGTTCTGCTGTAAGGACCCTTCCGATCTGAATGACGCCCGGTTCCTGCGGTCTGTCAAAATACCGCAGATATGCGGATACCTTCCCGTTTTCCATGGCAAACACATGCGTACTGAATAAATCCCTGTCATCAAGATCCGGATACGCGCATTTCTGCTCAACCACAAAAACATCCTGTCTTGTCCTGGCAATGGCAAACAGCTCATCTCTTGTCAGTTCCTGATACGTTTTATGACACCAGATCATGGATTTCCTTTCTGCTTAGATTATAGCGGCATCTGTGAAAAGAACGGATTCCTGTGTTTTTTCACACCGATTTCACAAAGTAGTAGTAGAATACAGGTTTATGTACGGTAAAAAAGTACATGAATGAGTTATAAGCATAGTAAAGATGAATATTCAGTCTATTGTTGTTACAAATCTCATCGGCATTGCTCTGATGATTATTCTTGCGGTCAACAGCCGCTTTACCCGGCAGGAGAAAAGCACCGGCAATACCCTTCTCAACGTCATGTGCTTCATTGTCGGGTTCAGCTGCTTCAGCGAAATGGCTTCCTTTCTCGTGGATGGAAAGCTGTTCAGCGGCGCTCTTGCGCTTGGGTATCTCTTCAACACCTGTCTTTATCTCTGCAATACGCTGTTCTGCGTCATCTGGGTCTGTTATATTGACTGGAAACTTTACGCGGACAGCACCCGGTTTCGCAGGCACTACCGGCCATTGTTCGCAACAGCCGGTATTCTGATCCTGCTCGTGTTTGGAAATCTGTTCGGTCATTATCTGTTCTATTTTGATTCCTACAACATCTATCACCGGACACCCATGTGCTACATTCTTCTGCTGTTTCCGCTCATCATGATCGCCTACACGATTTTCATGGTCTACCGCTTCCGGAAAGAACGCCACGGTCTGGATTTTTTTCCGATCTGGTCCTTTACGCTTCCATTTTTCATCGGCGTCATTGCCCAGGCGCTGTTCTACGGCCTCTCTCTTGCCTGGTGCAGTACGGCAATCGGTCTTGTGAGCCTGTGTCTTGCCCTGCAGAATGAACTGATTTCCACAGATTCTCTGACCGGTCTCTACAACCGTTTCTTTCTGCGCCAGATTCTGAACGGCAGCCGCTGGAACAGCAGCTCGCACCGCAGCGGCATCATGATTGACATGGATTATTTCAAGGAGATCAATGATACCTACGGACACTCCCAGGGAGACAACGCCCTCTGTGACATGGCAGATATTCTGGAAAAGGCCGCGCCGAAGGACGCGTTGCTGTTTCGGTACGCCGGAGATGAATTCATTATTCTTTTGATGACGGATGATGAGGAAAAAATCCGTTCGGTCATGCGGGCAGTACGACAGGAAACCGATCAGTTCAATGACACGGCAGACCGGCGCTATGTTCTGCAGCTTTCCATGGGCTACGCGGTCTATGACCGGAAGAATATCGGTCAGGATGCCTTCTTTGAAAAGATGGACCGCTTCATGTACCTGAACAAGGCAGAACGCCGGCAGAATCAGGATACGATCCGCATCAGCCGGATTCGGTCATGATTCTGTCTGAACAAACAGAAAACGGAGAACATCCATGGAAAACAACGCATTTACATTTCATGATTTTTACGGGAAAAACATCATCGACAAACCCTGCCATACCTATCAGCTGCTGAAAAACGGGACCCCCATCTACACCCTGCATAACGCACTGGGCCCAGATGGTACGGAAGCGGAAGCGGCGGTCCGCCATTTCTATGAGAAAGCGGAACGGATCATGGATGCGCTGGCGGAAAACGAATCGAAAGAATCCTGAATTAAAAAAAGGTGTGAACCCTCAGGATCATATCCTGAAGCTCCGCACCTTTTTAGTTGCTTTTCAACACAGGATCAAGCGAATCCTGTCAGATCCTCTGTTCCTGTAATGCGGAGAGACCTTCAGCTGATCGTTCCCTATTCCCCGTGAAAGAAGGTTTCCTTCAGCTTCTGCAGGAAGCGTTCCGCGATCGGTGTGAATGTCTGGTACCGGTTCCAGGCGATGTAAAGGGTTGTCTCCAGCGGAGGATCCAGGGGTCGGAATACGAGCCCGCTCCCTCTGGATGTATCGATCAGATGACGGAACGTCAGTAAATATCCAAGTCCTTCCCGGGTAAAAACGGATCCGTTATAGGAAAGCCTGAACGACCCTTCCAGCTTCATTTTCGAAAAAGAGCTCCCTGCCCACTTTCTTATGTCTTCGTTCCAGGCCTGTTCCGAGCAGAATAAAGGCAGCCCTTTCAGATCTTCCACGCGGATCACGTTCTTTTCTGACAGCGGGTCTTTTTCCGGAATCACCAGTCCCCATTTATCCTTTTCCGGAAACGCCAGATACTCATATCTCCGGCTGTCCGGCAGCTCTGCCAGCACCAGAAAATCCAGCAGTCCCTTATCCAGCTTGTCCGCGATCTGCTCGGTATCGCCGCTGGTGATGTGGTAATGCAGGTTCGGATAACGGATCTTGAAATCCCTGATCACCCGGGCAAGATAACGGATCTGGTAAGACTCCGCAAGGCCCAGATACAGCTCTCCCCCGCTGATGTCATCGAGGGAAACGAATTCCTGTTCGATTTTATCCGCCATGCGGATAAGGTCCTCTGCCCTGTTGCGGAGCAGCGCTCCCTCATCTGTCAGATGGATGCTGAAACTGTGACGGATAAACAGCTTTTTTCCCAGTTCTTCCTCGAGGGATTTCAATGCCTTGGAAAGCGTCGGCTGCGTGACGTGCAGAATTTCGGCGGCTCTTGTCATGTTTTCTTCTCTGGCCACTGCCAGAAAGTAACGCAAAGTACGGATCTCCATCGTAACTATCCCCCTTTGAGCAGATCTGTCATGATATTCTCAAATGGAATATCGCGAAATAAATTATAACCATTCGCAGGCTGTTCTGCATCCTGTTATGCTGACTCTGCCGGCAGGAAAACGAATCCAGCCGGATAAAAAATTCAGAAAGGATCCTGCAGCGATGATCGAAAAGGAACAGCTGATACAGAGACTTTCTGAGACCGGATGCGGAAAGGAAACGGCTGAGAGAATCGGAACGCTCTATGAAGCCTGCAGCTACGATGAAATGCTGCACCAGATGAAAGTACTGCGCTGCGAACTGATTGATGAGATGCACGACAGCCAGCGCAGGGTTGACCGCATGGACTTCCTGATCCGGTCGCAGGAAAAACAGATGAAGGAAAGAAAGGACAGGAATCATGATGAAGAAAGAAGAACTGAAGCTGACTCTCGACTGGGATAAGACCTTCCCGAAGAGCGACAGAACCGATCACTGCAAAGTGACGTTTGTTAACCGCTATGGCATTACTCTTGCGGCAGACATGTACTCCCCGAAGGGCGTGAAAGGAAAGCTTCCCGCGATCGCGGTCTGCGGTCCCTTCGGAGCGGTCAAGGAACAGTGCTCCGGTCTTTACGCGCAGACCATGGCAGAAAGAGGATTCCTCACGATCGCATTCGACCCCTCCTTCACCGGTGAAAGCGGAGGGAATGTCCGTTACATGGCTTCTCCCGACATCAACACGGAAGACTTTATGGCAGCCGTCGATTTCCTGTCGCTCTGTGACAGGGTGGACAGAAATCGCATCGGCATTATCGGCATCTGCGGCTGGGGCGGCATGGCGCTGAATGCGGCGGCCCTGGATACCCGCATCAAGGCGACCGTTGCCTCCACCATGTACGACATGACAAGGGTCAACGCGAAAGGATACTTTGACAGTGAAGACAGCGAGGAAGCCCGCTACCAGAAAAGAGCTGCCCTGTGCGCACAGAGGCTTGCGGACCTTGAAGCCGGTGAATACAGACTCGCCGGCGGTGTAGTCGATCCGCTTCCTCAGGACGCGCCGTATTTCGTAAAGGACTACTATGATTATTACAAGACAAAGCGCGGCTATCACCCACGGTCTCTCAACTCCAACGGCGGCTGGAATGTCATTGGCTGTGAGTCCTTCCTGAACCAGCCGATTCTGAAATATACCAATGAAATCCGCTCCGCTGTGCTTGTGATGCACGGAGACGCGGCCCATTCCTGTTACTTCGGCAGGGATGCTTACGCGGACATGGTCAATGACAGCAAGTATACGGATAATAAGGAACTGCTGATCATACCCGGAGCTTCCCACACGGATCTGTACGATGGCGGTGACAAGGATGCAATTCCGTTTGATAAGCTGGAAAGCTTCTTCATGACTTATCTGAAATAAACCGGATCCAGACCATGATCAGAATTCAGACCATACTCGTACTTCTGACGCTTCTGATGCCTGCGGACGGTACTGCTGCCTGTAAGACAGCGCCGCATCAGGATGAAGAACGGCAGGCATCCATGGCTCAGAAAGAAACAGTGAGCGGCACTGCTCTTTCTGATCTGAAGGAGAAAGAAACGGAGACTGTGTCCATTGGAGTATTTGACCTGGTACTGAGAATAAAACGAAAAGAGAGTATTCGGCTGTTTCTTTCGCAATAATCCTGCAGACTGTGCTCTTAGATGAGCAGCGAAAGCGGATCGAAAGTTTCCGGAATGGCTGAAAAAAAGATTTGAAAATCAGCGTTCCTCATGATAAAAAAATAAATGCTGAGCAGCTGAATCCATGCGTAAGTCCGAGCAGGACCTGCGCATTTTTATTTGCCCGCACACTCTTGATGGAGGTTATTATGAACAACAGATCACTCGAAACAGAACCACTTCCCACACTGATGAAGCAGTATGCAGTCCCCTGTGTCATTTCCCTGCTGGTCGGAGCACTGTACAACATCGTCGATCAGATCTTCATTGCCAATGCGCCGTATCTTGGATCGTACGGCAATGCCGCAAACACTGTCGTATTTCCATTCACGGTCATCGCCCTTGCGATCGCTGTCATGATCGGGGATGGATGCGGTACTTTCTTCAGTATGTCGCTTGGCGCAGAAGAAACCGAAAAAGCAGAGAAAGCCGTCGGCTCCGCCGTGGTGATGACGGTATGCATGTCTCTGCTTCTGACGGCAGTCTTTCTGATCTTCAAGGACCGGCTCCTTACCTTCTTCGGCGCCGGAGTAAACGAACAGACCTTTGCGTATTCCCGGGAATACTTCTTCTGGATCGTGCTTGGCATTCCGTTCTATATGTTCGGACAGGGTCTGAATCCAATCATCCGTTCCGACGGCAGCCCGAAACACGCAATGACTGCTGTCCTGGCCGGATCACTGACAAATGTCGTTCTGGATCCGCTGTTTATCTACACCTTTCACTGGGGCATGAGCGGTGCCGCCGCCGCAACCGTCATCGGACAGATCGTTACTGCGGTTCTGACAGCCCGTTATTTTCTTCATATGAATCATGCCCATCTCACGTTCAGAAATCTGCAGTTTCATCCGGATTTTCTCAGAAGCTGCCTGCCGTTAGGTATTACCAGTTTCCTTGCACAGATTTCTCTTGTCGCGTCCATGGCCGCGGTAAACCGCATGACAGCGTACTGCAGCCTGCTGGATCCCGTCTTCGGCAATCCTCAGCTTTCTCAGATTCCGATCGCGGTCCTTGGCATCGTCATGAAGTTCTTCCAGATCGTGATTTCCATTGTCGTCGGTACGGCGGCAGGCTGTGCTCCGATCGGCGCATACAACATCGGTGCGCAGCAGTATGGACGGGTCAGAAATCTGTTTCTGCTGCTTTTGAAAACAGAAGCGCTGGTCGGCCTTGCGGCATTTCTGATCACGGAGCTTTTTCCGCATCAGCTCATCGGAATCTTCGGAGCCGGAAATGAAAGTGTTCATTATACCGAATTCGCGGTCAGAGCTTTCCGTATTTATCTGTTCATGATCGTACCGGCCTGCGTGAACAAAGCGACCTTTATCTTTCTTCAGGCATCAGGCAAGGCGTTTCTGTCCTCCGCCGTCTCCATGTTCCGGGAGATCGTGCTCGGGGTCGCGCTGCCGATCCTTCTGCCGATGAAGTACGGCCTGGACGGCATCCTTTATTCCATGCCGCTGGCAGACATCATCACCTTCGCAGTCACCCTCGTTCTGATTCGTCAGATCCTGCAGGAGCTTGATCAGAAAGCAATGATGAAATCGAAACTTAGCCTTTCGGCATAGATCTGTCTTTTAATCAGCGGGTGGGTTTCCTGTTTGACACATCCGCTGCTGCCATATGGATTCATTACGCTTCATCCTGACACAAGAAAAGGCATGATGGAACATGCCTGAATGTTTCAATGAATTCCGAATGCGCTTCTTTTTAAACCAGCCGGCATTCAGTTCTGGATTTCTCCGGCCCGCTGCAGAGCGGTCTTTGTGGCAAGCGGACCGACAATTTCATAGATCAGCGTAGCAGAGAGAATGACGGTCTGAATCACCTGACTGTATTCCAGCGGCAGCTGCTTCAGAGCCATCGTTGCCATACCGATTGCGACACCTGCCTGCGGCATCAGTGCCCATCCGATATTCTCACGGATCACCTTAGGCTGATGCGTAAGCGAACTCCCGAACCAGGCGCCGAAATATTTTCCGCCGAATCTTGCGAAGATATAGACAATACCGATCAGTCCTACCTTCGGAAGCGCGCTGAGATTGAGCTGAGCGCCTGAGATCACAAAGAACAGCATGAACAGCGGATAGGTCCAGTCATCAATACAGCCGAGAATCCGGTTGCTGTCAGTCCAGACATTGACATACACCGCGCCGAGTGCCATGCAGAGAAGCAGATTGGAAAGTCCGAGCATGTCCGCCAGTCCCACACCCAGCGTGACGGCCGCGATACACAGGGACATCCGGTTGGTATGGGAGCGGAAGAACCGATGTGAAAGCGCCAGAACAATGCCCAGCGCGCCGCCCAGAAACAGCGCTCCAATAATTTTCACCAGCGGCATGAATACGGTGCCTGCTACACTGAACGCTTCATGATTGACCATTCCCTGGGCGATCGAGACACAGATGGAATAGGCGATCAGTCCGGTCGCATCATCTGCGGCAACTACCGGCAGCAGCATGTTCGTCAAGGGACCATGGGCTTTATACTGCCGTACGATGAGCAGAGTCGCGGCCGGCGCGGTCGAAGCCGACAGCGCTCCCAGCATGATGCATACAATCGGCTCAAAGCCAAGAAGCAGAGTGATCGACATGGTACACACAACCGCAAGGACAGATTCAAACAGCGTGATGATCAGAGCGGAAGAGCCGATGGCCTTCAGGTTTTCAATCTTGAATTCATCACCGATCGAAAAGGCGATGAAGCCAAGCGCGCATTCCGTGATGACTCCGAAGGAAGAAAGCGTGTCCCCCTGAAGCAGATTCAGAACATAAGGACCGATCAGGACACCGCCGATCAGATAGGCAGTGACATTGGGAAGATGCACAAGCCGGGTAATGCGGGTCATCCCAAGACCTGCAAGCATGGCCAGGGCAATACAGAAAAGTGTGTTCATCAGTCCTTTGACACACCTTCCCACCGGGTTACGGGAACCGTAAAGAGAATCCCGCTGTTCGGACGCTTGAGATTTCCGGATATGCTGTGAATGATATCAATCGCCTTTGATACATCTTCATCCCTCAGCACCAGAAGGATCAGCTTGTTGGACTGCCGGTCCGGATTCACAAATTTTCTGAGTCCCCCGAAGATGGCCGGCGCGTCCACGGAATCCTGATTCAGCGCTTCCAGCATACCCTCACAATCGACAATGGAACCTCCTTGAAATCCCTGTTTCATGAGTTCGGACATGATCGGATTCACGGTTTCTTCGTGATTTGTAATATGGATCAGTAACTGCATTTCATTTCCCCTTTCAGTTTGACCATTGTCCATCATATGCTTTTTGTGTTTTTTTTCAATGGTCCATCCCAAAAAGAAAACGGACATTCCTGTCCGCTTCCCTGTGAATTTTTATCAGCCGATCACTTCTCCGCTGGAAGGATCATAGCGCTTTTTCTTCCGCTTTGCTTTCGGGGTGCTTTCTGCCATCGCTTCCCCGGTTTCCATGTCATATCTCTTGCGGACCCGCTTTTCATCCGGAACAGCGGATGCCGGTACCGCGTCCCTGAGAAGACGATCCGCGGGATTCAGGCCCTCTTTCCGGATGCGCTCAAGCTCCTGAGCGTTATAGAGGATTTCGGTTCTGCACCCCGTGCAGTAACGCATGCCGAAGCGCACTCTGGTACCGCAGGCGGAACAGTATCTGTATTCAGCCATTCCTCAGCCTGCTTTCTATCTGAACATTCCGCTGGATTCAAGCGCTCCGTAGAGACCCCGGGCTGCCGCGATCAGAATCTCTCCGGCTGCTGAATAGGTCACCCGTACGATTCCGCTGACGCCGGCCGCAAGTACGATCGCTGTTACGACAACCATCAGAGCGATCCGGATCCAGCCGTTCCACTCTCTCGGAACCTGTTCGTAAACAACCATGATGACGGTGATAAACGCCGCCAGAAGCAGTCCAAGCGCGGCAATCGGGAAGATTCCCGCAAGAATCACGCCCAGAATCACCAGCACGGTCGGAGCCATCAGAGACTGGCAGGCAAACAGGAAGGTTTTTCTGATGTCAACCTTCTTCGTTCCAAGATACTGCTGAACTCCAGACACGACCATCAGAAGAACAAGAATGACGGCTGTAAAGGAAACAGACGCGCCGATCCGGTCCATGACAGACACATTGGAAATCAGGGAACTCAGCGGTGACTCATTTGATCCAAGCAGAGATCCGTATCCAAGAAGATCCGCCGCCATGCCGAGCGGGCCGGAAAGCTTGTTGATCAATGCCCGCAGAATGCCGGTAAACAGAAACAGATTGGCAATCAGTGCGCAGCAGAGAGAAAGAACTGCCTGGGTCATTGTGACATTCGTCATCTTCATCGGATCCTTCGCCGCTTCCAGCAGAATCCGGAAGTCTTCCTTTTTCACCTTTGCCGGATTCTTTTTCGAACCGGACTCCGCCTTTGCGGCGGAAAGAGGCTGAGGGGAAGGCTCGGCGAAAGAAGGCTTTGGTTCAAATTCCGCGTCCAGCACCTTTGCCTGCGGTTCGCTTTCAATGGGTCTCGAAGAGATGTCTTCCATCTGCTTCGCTTCTTCCGTTTTTTCCTCGCCAAAGGAAGCTTCCATTTCACGGACCTCTTCCTTTTCTTCCGCTTCTTTCTGATTCAGGGAAGCTTCCTCAGAAAGTGATTCAGACGCTGTCTTCTCTTTTTCTTTCAGAACGGGCTCTTCCTGCACGACTGGTTCGGGATTGACCGGTTCCGTAATGACGCTTTCCTTTTTCGCTGCGTCAGCGGCCTCCGTTACAACAGGCTTCTCCTGTACCGGTTCCTGATCCGCCGCTTTTGTTTTTTCATTCCCCGCGTCCTCAAGGTTTGCACCGCAGTAACCGCAGAATTTGCTGTCGCCGGGGTTTTTTCCGCCGCATGCCGGGCAGATTGCCTGTTTTTTTCTTGCCATGGTTTTCTTCCTTTCCGCTGTATTATTCCAGCACATCTCCGTTTACAAAGAACGCGTCCGTCATGTATCCGGAAATCAGTTCATGATAGATTTCGGTAAGCGGATTCCCTGCCATATTCCAGGTTCTCAGTTCCTCGCTGAGATCCCTGCAGGATACAACACCGTCATCCGATACCAGCACGTCCTCAAAGACGACCGGGTAAAGGAATTCTCTTCCTTTCTGACCGCTGTCGTTTGTCTTTACATGATAAACCGTAATGACCCGGTTGTGAAAGGGAGCGCTTCCGGAATCGGGATTCGGAATCACAAAATAGATCGCGCTGACCCATGTGTCGAGCACTTCCATGTTCTGTAGTTTTTCACCGGCGGAACCAACGGCCGTACTGTATTTTTCCGGATCGGAAAGGGTCTTTTTCAAGGATTCCGTTCCTTTGTCATAGAGCGCCCCGTAAGCCGGGTCGGTAAGCTCGTTTTTTCCGGAGGGATAGCGGAAGAGACTGACAACTGTCGCTTCCTTTTCCGTAAACTCCGGCATTTTTTCATATTTTTTCACTGCCTCTTCATCTACTACAGCAGTTACCATGATCACATCTCCGTTGGACAGGTTTTCCGCCGGTTCACAGACATACCTTACGGAACGCAGGAAGGGATCGTCCGAGACACTGACTACCGAAGCGGTCCCCTTGCCGTTTTCCCCGGTGAAGGTTACCTCAATCTCCTGAAAGACATCCACTTTCGCAAGGTCCGGTTCCGTGAGTCCGCTGACGGTATATTCAATGACGGTATTGGTGAATTCGACATGAATATTTTTCGCGTTTTCTTCATTGACCGTGACCTCTACGGTCACCGTATCGCCATTGGAAAGACCCTTGTTTTTTGAAATCAGAAGTCCGATCACCTCATTATTGATCAGTCTGCCGCTGTCCTTCGTCATGGCCGGCGCGTCGATCGACGCACTTGCGGTTCCTCTGGTATTCTCTCCGGAAACCAAAAACTCCACATACTGAGACGCGTCAATTGTTACCGTACGGCCAGACTCCCATTGATGATATAAAAACCATCCGCCCGCACAGAGCATCGCGATAATCAGAATGCCAAGCACCCAGGCAAGAGCGCCCGATTTCTTTTTCCCTGCCTTCTTCACCGGCTTCTTCTGCTCAGGCTCAGTTTTCTTCCCGCTGTCTGCCGCTTCCTTTTTGACAGTCTCCGGCAGAACCGGCGGTATCTTTGTTTCCGGCTCTTTCAGGGAAGCCTCTGAAACTGTCACAGAAGGCTCCTGGGCTGTCTGTACTCCGGGCTGAAATCTTCCCGGCAGAATTTCATCAAGTATGGCTTTTGCGTGCGGATTGCCGAGCTTTTCCGCTTTCAGCAGCCAGGCGGTCGTATCCGGTTCATTCAGCGGGCCGCAGTAAAGCTCTCCCAGCCGCTCGGTCTGTTCCCTGCTCAGCTGTGCGATTTCCTGATCCGCTTTTGAGCCGGCATAATACCTGGCCAGATAATCATCCGCGCGCTCGCTGTCTTCCTTCCACGCAAGTTCGAGTTCCTTCTTTTCCAAATCTCCCATTCCTGTTCCTCCTTCCCCCGTTCAATCCTGCCGGTATTTCTGTGTACGGATTTTTTCCGCCGGATACCGGCTGCTGTAACATACGGATTTCACACTTTTATCATAATGAAAAATTCCGTTATGCACCGCCGGTTTCAGAATGGATTCAGGTATGGTTCAGATTTTCTTCACATTCTTTTCAGAACGGATTCATTTTTTCCTTACAGAAAACGCACCAGATACCATGCGGGCACCTGCGGAATCAGCCATACCTGATTGCTTGAAAGAAAGAAGCGGAATCCATCCCGGTACATGTCTTCACTCCTGACCAGAAAGACCGCCGGTTTTCCATGTCTCTGACCGACCTTTACCGCGGTGGAAGGGTCTTTGGAAAGATGCACATACAGACGTCCCATCGGCTTCAGCCCTTCTTCCAATATCTTTTCCACGCTTTTCTCCGCGGTCCCATGATACAGAAACTCCGGCGGGACAGCCTCTGTCAGTTCCACATCCACCGGTATGGAATGACCCTGATTCGCGCGGATCCTCTGATGATCCTCGCTGAACGCATAGCGCTGCTTTTCATCTGTCTGAACAATCTCCTCAAGCAATGATTCGTTCAGCGGATATTTCTTCCGTACCGCCGCGATCAGTTCCGTGATTACCGCCCAGCCATGTTCATCCAGCTTCAGCCCGGCTGCCTCCGGATGATGCCGGAGCAGATAGGAAAGATATTTTGAGATCCTTGTCTTACTGTCCGCGTCCATATCGTTCAATCTCCTGAAAAGAAGGG
>CAMNFS010000060.1 GCA_946537255.1 uncultured Erysipelotrichaceae bacterium | reverse complement strand
TTTGATGATCCCAAGGTCATGTCTGACAGAAGAAGCCGAATAGACCGCTTTACCTATCTCAGAAAATTGAGGGAATCCTTTGCACGGTAATCACTGTCTCTGGATTAAGTACAGATCACCAGTTCGGCAGTTTGACCATAAAAAAAGACCCGGAAACCCTTTTCGGCACGGATCCCTCTTAACAGGAAATCATGATTCAGAGCGTTCCCCGCAGCTTTCCGTAAACCAGGGCAGCGGCTTCCCGAAGCAGATAATTCGGCTGGTAGAACAGCACCGTCGGTGCGCCGATCCCGGCCGGATTTTTATATCCGGCTTTGCGGGCAATCAGAATACTGCGGTAAATATGATACTGAGAGGTCACAATCCCTGCCTGCATGTCCGGGTCCTCCATCAGCTTCTGACTGTTTCTGAGATTTTCTGAAGTGGAAAAGGACTGATCTTCAACGCACAGACGCGCTTCTGAAATTCCCCGCCGCCTCAGATTATCATAGAATCCGGCGCCTTCTGATTTCTCCTCATCCTTCCCTTTTCCTCCGGAACAGATTCCTTTCGCCTGCGGATGCATCATCAGATAGCTGTACGCGGTATTCTCCCGGTTGTTAAACGCAAGGCTGTAAAGCTCACAGCCAAGAATGATGATGACACTGCAATCCTGTTTCGCCCCTTTTCTTGAAAGCGCGCGGTTCTGATCATTGATCCAGAAAACAAGCCCTGCTGTTCCTGCGACGGGTATCCAGTACAAAAGCTTTGCCCAGAAAGGAACCGCGTGGTTTCGAAACAGCCATGGCAGCGTCAGCCAGAAGGCACAGAAAAACCAGCTGAATTCAAACCAGCGCTTTCCTTCATGACTGACAACCATTGCCAGACCATATGCCGCAAGCACCGCGGCAGGGATCAGAAGCCCCTCTTCCAGTGTCATAGTGCTATTATAGCCTCTTGCGCTGACAGGATTTGCAAAGAACGAGAAAGGTAAACCAGTAAAGTTCATAAAAAATATGTAATTTGAATCAAGATTGTTACCAAAAAGGTAATCCGGTTTACTATAATGTAGATACAGAAAAGGTGCAGTAGGCACAGAAAAGGAAAAAACAGATATGGAATTGAATCTCAGACCCGCAAATGAATGTACGTTTGACGCAGTAAGCCTCGGCGAAGTCATGCTGAGACTGGATCCGGGAGAGGGCCGGATCCGTACGGCACGGTCCTTCCGTGCATGGGAAGGCGGCGGAGAATACAATGTTGTCCGCGGTCTCCACAAGTGCTTCGGACTCAGAACCGCTGTCATCACCGCTTTCGCGGACAATGAAGTCGGCCGTCTCATGAAGGATTTCATTGAGCAGGGCGGCGTCAGCACCGACCTGATCTACTGGAAGAAGACAGACGGAATCGGCAGAATCTGCCGCAACGGCATCAACTTCACCGAGCGCGGCTACGGAATCCGCGGCGCGATCGGATGCAGTGACAGAGCCAATACCGCGATCTCTCAGGCTACTCCGGAAGATTTCGATTTCGAATATATCTTCGGCAAGCTCGGTGTCCGCTGGCTCCATACCGGCGGAATCTACGCGGCGCTTTCCGAGCAGGCATGCGAAACCGTTATCGCGGCGTGCAAGACAGCGAAGAAGTACGGCACCCTGGTTTCCTATGACCTGAACTACCGTCCGTCCATGTGGAGCGCGATCGGCGGTCTCGAGAAGTGCCGTGAGGTCAACCGTGAAATCGCGAAGTATGTGGATGTCATGATCGGTAATGAAGAAGACTTCACTGCCTGCCTCGGACTCGAGGTCGAAGGCAATGACGCCGGACTCAAGGAACTGAACATGGACGGCTACCGCAAGATGATCAATGTCGCCGCGAAGGAATATCCGAACTTCAAGGCAATCGCTACTACCCTGCGTACCGTCAGGACCGCGACAGTCAATGACTGGAAAGCAATCTGCTGGGCAGACGGCGAAATTCATCAGTCCAAGGAATACAACGGTCTGGAAATCCTCGACCGTGTCGGCGGCGGTGACTCCTTCGCTTCCGGTCTTGTCTATGGACTCATGACCTTCCAGGATGCGGAAAAGGCAGTCAACTACGGCGCGGCTCATGGCGCACTGGCCATGACCACGCCGGGCGATACCTCCATGGCAAGCGTTGACGAAGTCGAAGCGATTGTCGGCGGTGCCGGCGCCCGCGTCAAGCGCTGATCCGTCTTACATTCAGACAACCCTTTCAGGAAAGGGCATCGGGAAACCGGTGCTCTTTTTTACTCTGATTCAGAACATCTCTTTCCATTCTCACATTGGCTGAATGTTTCTGTGTTTTTTGCAGAGTTTGTTATATCGTAATATCTGTATTCATTTACTGGAGGTATCATGAGCAGAAACAGATCGTCTTCGAAACTGGACACCCGTACGATAACCATGAGCGCGATGCTGGTGGCGCTCGGGGTTGTATTCTCTTTTTTCCGGATTCCGCTGTCTTCCGTCACCGAGATTACCTTTACGGATCTTCCGATCGCGGCAGGCGGTTATCTGTTCGGCCCCGGAGTCGGATTTCTGATCGGTGCCCTGATCGATATCTGCGGCTTTCTCATCAAGCCGATGGGCACCTATTTTCCTGGCTTTACCCTGAGCAGCGGTCTGATCGGTGTGATCTACGGCCTTTTTCTGTACAGAAAATGGTGGGATGGCAAAGAAGGCCCATATCCTCTGCTTCGTGATGGAACAAAGGGCCTGGTGATCCGCATACTGATCGCGAAGTTACTCAAGACCATTCTGATCAGTCTGCTTCTGAGCTGCTTCTGGCTGAGCATGTATTATGGAATGGATTTCCGGGTCGTGTTCTTCGGCAGTCTTCCAAAGGAAGCGATCAACTATCCGATCGAATCCTGTCTGATCTATATTACCGTGAAGCTTCTGCGCAGAGCGGTGCCCGGAAACTGATCTGTAAATGCAGAAAAAACGACGGAGGTACATGAGACTTCTCCTCATGAACTCCGTCGTATTTTTTTATATTCCGTTTTTTTCTTTCGGATCAGCCGAAGATCAGAAACAGGATGACAGAGACAACCGTACTTGTTAATCCGACCGCTGCCTCATATGGAATCAGCTTCATCCGGTCTTTGATCGTCATGTTCACCGAACCGCCGGTCGCATGGAAGAAGGATCCATGCGGCAGGGAATCGAGTACCGTTGCCCCGGCGTGAATCATCGCCGCGGCCGCAAGAGCCGGAACCCCATTGGCAAGCAGTGCCGGAGCGAATGTCTGGGCCGCGACCGTTGCGCCTGCGGTTGTGGACGCGGTTGCGGCAGCCATGAGAATACCGGAAAGCGGAGCCAGAATGAAGGCCGGAAGACTGACTGCCTCCAGGGCGTTGATTACGTCATACTGCAGAGCGGAAGCTTTGATAATACCGGCAATCGTACCGGTTCCGATCAGCAGAATGGAAACCCCGATCACCTTGGAAAGACCGAACTCCGTGATTTCGATGAGATTCTTTCCTTTCCCGCAGGCAAGGGCGCAGATGATTCCGCCGGCTGGAAGCGCGATCAGAGGATCAATCGTAATCCCGGCGATCGGACGCAGAGCCAGCAGAAGGATGACCACAAGGGGTCCGATGACTGCCGAAAGAAAGGAAGGAAGGGACGGATCCTCTCCGCTTTCAAGATCCGCGGCCGTAATCGGAAGATCCTTTTTCCTTGCAAGCATGGAAGAAAGAACAACGGTCACTGCCAGAGCGCAGACAGCCGGAACGGCGTTTTTCATCATGACCGCAGTCAGATCCTGAGAGAATGCCTCTGATACGGCAATCGTATTGGGGTTGGGTGAAATGATGTTTCCGGCCTTTCCGCCGCCGATCATCGCCAGCAGTATAGCCCGCTTGGAAATACCGGCCTTTTCCCCGATCGCAAGCGCGATCGGAGCCGCGGTGATTACCGAAATGTCAATGAAGACACCGACCGCGCATATAATCATCGTCGCGATGGCAATGGCGGCACAGGCCCGCTTTTCGCCAAGCTTCAGAATGATGGTTTCCGCTATTTTCTGAGCGGAGCCGGTCTTAATCAGGGCCCCGGCCAGAATTCCGCTGGTCAGAATGCGCAGAATGCTGGACATCATCGAGGCAGCGCCGCTTACCATCGTACTGACTGTGGTATCCAGTCCCCCGCCGCCGATGATTCCTCCCACCAGCGCCCCCAGAATCAGGCAGTAGGCAGGATGTACTTTTCGAATAATGAGAACGATTGCAATGACTAGACCAATGATCGCGCCAAGTGTTGTGAACTGTGCCTCCATGATTACTCCCCTCTGATTGTTTTAATCAGACGGAATACCTGTTCCGCGGTATCCGCCATGTTTCTGTGCGCGTTTTCTGAATTCATCGCGTCATCCAGTGTACTGACCCCGCGCACAATCGGAAAGAACGCGTCGATGCCGTGTTCATTGCAGAGCACCGCGTCCTGTGTGACCGCGCCGCTGAAGGCAATCACCGGCTTTCCATACTTCTTCGCCGTATCCGCGACGCCGCTTGGTGCCTTGCCCATCACGGTCTGCGCGTCCAGCCGCCCTTCACCAGTTACGACGATGTCCGCGTCTTTTACATAATCCTCCAGCCTGGTTTCCTCAAGCACGATGGAAATGCCGGATTCCAGTACTCCATGCAGGAATGTCCGGAAGGCAAACCCGAGGCCGCCTGCCGCGCCGCTTCCCGGATAATCCGGATCACTTTCCGGATGGAGATTTTTCGCAAGAGCCGCGTACTGGTTCAGCCATCTGTCCATCTGCATGATCATGCTGGTAGTGGCGCCCTTCTGCGGGCCGAAGATCGCACTGCATCCGTTGTCCCCGCAGAGCGGATTGTTTACGTCACACGCAATCCGGAATTCACAGTGCTTCAGCTCGGGAATGACGCTGTCTTCGGTAATGACCGCAAGGTGTTCCAGCCCCCTGGCTCCAAACGCAATTGGATTTCCTTCCCTGTCGAACATTCCGAAGCCCAGCGCCTGCAGCATCCCCGCGCCGCCGTCATTGGTAGCGCTGCCGCCGATGCCGACAATGAACTTCCGGCATCCCTTGCGGATGGCGTCGGCGATCATCTCACCGACTCCGAACGTGGTGGTATGGAGCGGATTGCGCTCCTTTTCACTCACCATGGTGATCCCCGCCGCGGCGGACATTTCAATCACGGCCGTCACGCCGTCATTGAGGATTCCGTATACCGCGTCCGCTGGTGTCCCAAGCGGCCCGCTGACCCGGACCGTCTGAAGCTGACCGCCCATGCCGAGCGTCAGCGCTTCCACCGTACCTTCTCCGCCATCCGCGAGCGGACGCACCAGCACGCTGGCATCCCTGTACGCCCGCAGAATTCCTTCGCGGATCGCATCACCGGCCTGTAATGATGTCAGGCTTCCCTTGAGTGAATCAATTGCGATTACTGCTTTCATTCTGCCTCTCCTTTATCATTTCTGTTATCTTCAGGATACGGGTTTTCCCTCTCATTTGATATAGTATAGATAATATATTTCAGTCATTTCTGTTCTGTTATTTTGTTATTCATAACATTGGAGGCTCTATGATTTCAGGAAATACGGCACAGCAGATCGTGGATACGGTGCGGGATGTATGCGGATATGATGTCAATTACATTGATACCAATGGAATGATTCTTGCCTCAACCGACCAGGAGCGGATCGGTACCTATCACGAAGTCGGACATCAGGCCGCAAGAACCGCAAAGACCATTGAGGTTTACGAAGACGAGAAATATACCGGAACCCGCAGAGGCGTCAATATCCCTTTCCGCTATCACGGCCAGGTGATCGGGGTGGTCGGAATCACCGGTGAACCGGAAACCGTCCGGGCATATGCCCATCTCACCCTGCGGATCATCCGTCTTCTGTTAAGAGAAAGGGATCTTGATACCTCCCGGGAGCTCAAGCGGGCAGAGTATTCCTATGTCGCCAAGGCTCTGGTTTCCAATGACGCAATTGATGAAGCGTATCTGGAACAGTTTCTGAAACAGTACGGTCTGTCCGTCAAAGACAGGTTCCGGGTCATCCTGGTTCAGATTCATCTGACGGACCGCTCCGAAAACATCACAATGGCCGAAGCGCTGGCGGAGGAACAGCTGCAGAGACTGAAGAATTCCTTCTTTGGATATGACTATCCTTCCCGCTACATTCTGATCATGAAGGAAGAAACCTTTCAGAACTCCCTGCCGCAGCTGCGGAAGGAAATTCACGAACCCATGCGGGCAGCCATCGGCAGTGAATGCACGCTGCAGGGGATTTCCCGTTCCTTTCAGAACGCCATGCTTGCGATGGCCTCCGGACAGGGACCGCTCCACGAATTTGACTCGCTGTATCTGGAACTTCTGTACTCTGGCCTTTCTTCTTCTGTCAGGGATGCCTTTCTCAGCCGTACCGTCTTCGGTCTTTGCGAAAAGGAAATCCGGATTCTCAGAACCTACTATGCCTGTGACATGTCGCTCAAAAAAAGCGCGGAACAGCTTTTTGTTCACATCAACACCCTCCAGTATCAGCTGGATCGGATTCATGAGAAAAGCGGCCTGAATCCCCGCCGTTTCAAGGACGCGGTGATTCTTGAGACCGCTCTTTCGCTTTCAGACATGCCCCGCCGGTAATCATGCGCGCATGTTTCGCGCATTCTCCGGAATTGTCTTTCTGTGAGCTGTACGTTTTATGAAAAGATACCCGCGGTTTTTCAGGATCCTGCCTGCGGGTATCTGTTTCAGTCTGTTTTTTCTGATATCGGGAATTATTCCACCCCGGCTGCGGTAATGCATGCCATGGTATATACTTCCTGGGCATTGGCACCGCGGGAAAGACCGTTGATCCGGCCGTTCAGTCCGAGAAGAAGCGGTCCGTAGACATTGAAGTTACCCATGCGGGCCGCGATCTTATAGCCGATATTGGCGGAAGTGACGTTCGGGAAAATGAAGGTGTTCGCGTATCCGGCCACCTTGGAATTCGGGAACTTCAGCTTTGCGACATTCGGAGAAACCGCCGCGTCCATCTGCATTTCTCCCTCAATCAGCTCCATGGGATACATTGCCTTTGCCCTCTGGGCCGCGTTATGCATCTTATCCACGCTTTCTCCCTTACCGGAGCCGTTGGTGGAATAGGAAAGGAACGCTACCTTGGGTTCCACGCCGAAGGCCTTGGCGCAGGTGATCGTATCCGCGCAGATTTCAATCAGCTGATCCTCGGTCGGATCAATATTGATCGCGCAGTCCGCCATGACAAGCGTGGTATTTTCACCGGTCGCATTGGCACGGTCAAGAACATAACAGGAGCTGACCAGATTTCTGCCCGGCTTGGTGCGGATGATCTGCAGAGCCGGCAGAAGGGTATCGCTGGCGCTGTAGGTAAGTCCGCTGAGCATACTGTCAGCCATTCCCATCTTCACCATCATGGTTCCGAAGTAGTTCGGATGTTCCAGAGCTTTTCTCGCGGCCTCTTTGTCCATGCCCTTCTCCCTGCGGAGCTCAACCAGCAGATCAATCATCTCATCCAGCTTTTCATAGGTCACGGGATCGATAATCTCCGCGCCGCGGATATTAAAGCCCGCTTCTTCCGCCGCGTCCATGATCTGATCCTTTTTTCCAAGCAGAACCGGCTTCAGAAAATTAGCCGCCAGAAGCCGGGAAGCCGCCTCCAGGATTCTTCCGTCTGTCCCTTCCGGGAAAACGATCGTTTTGGGGTCCCTGCGAAGCTTCTGTTCAAACATTTCCAGAATTGTCATAATGTCCTATCCTCTTTTTCTGCTATCAGTTTATCTCAGAAAGCGCTTTCCTGATCACAAAAATGCCAGGATCTTCCTTTCATCGGGACGCATTCTCTTCTTTTCTGCTTCTTCTGTAAAGCCATACCAGAAGCACGGCCAGAAGATTGAACCCGAGCAGAATCCAGGCGATCAAACGCTGATCCAATCCTGCCGCGGCCAGAGACAGAAGCAGATCCGCCCCGATGATAAACGGAATCCAGGTTTTCTCAGGAAGAACAGCGATCACTATTCCTGAAAGACACATGAAAACCGGTATGAAGAGAAACCATGGAAACCTTCCTTTTTCACGTCTTTCGGCACTCGGTTCCGGGCTGATGGAAGGAATCACGGAAGGAACGGGTGTTTCACGGATCACAGGTTCCGGTTCTGAGGCCGTCTCTTTTTCACTCTCCGCTGAGGTTTCTGTCTTTTCATCCCCTCTGGGAAAAGCAGGAGGATCCGTCGGTTTTACCGGCGCAGGGGAAGGCGCGGGAAAAGATGCGGGGGAAGGAAGCACACAGGTCTGTTTCTGCTCGTCAAACACATATCCTTCCGGAAACCCGGCGTCCTGACAGGTGTACGGACGCCCGGAAGCCTCCGCGATCCCGGTTTCTGATTCCTCTTCTTCCTCGTCGTCGTCCTCTTTTTCCGGAACCGGTTCAGGAGAGGGTGATTCTTTCTCAAAAGGGATCTGATACAGAAAGAAATTTCCGGGAATGGAATCCGCGTTTCCGTATACATAGCATCTGCCGTCAAGGACAGCTGCCCCGCTTCCGGTAAGGGCCGCGATCCCGCCGCCGGTGACAGTGATTTTCTGATTCAAAGTGCCATCCGGCATACAGTCATATACCAGAATACTGCGCCGGATCGTTCCATCAAGCTGAGAGGTTTCCTTTTCACTCACCGGAAAAACAAAGACATGCCCGTCAGAGCCACGGAATACCGGTTTTGCATCCCCGTAGGGCACTCGGATTGTCTCCGCTGTCTGTCTCAGCGAATGATTCTTTTCATCCACCGTAAACAGATTCAGAAGTGCATACTCGCCATCCTCGGAAATCATGTCCGCAAGAAGAACCGGTTTTCCATCCATCATACAGAAGCCTGCAGCTCTGAGCTCATCAGAAAAGTTTTCCGCTTTGGCCAGTTCCTTTACCTCGTCCCCTTTCAGCTCATATACCCTTCGGATTCCGCTTTCCTCCCGGAAGGTGAATAGAACGCGGCCGTCTGCCGTATCCATTCGGAAATCCCTGAGCCAGCCATCCGGAAGCGGTGCCTCAATCGTTTTCAGAAGGGATCCGCTCATAAGGTCATACACCTGGATCTCCTTCCCGCTCCCATAGCTTGAATGCATGTAATACTTCCCGTTGAGAACCGTGCCATCCCAGCTGTAATCTTCCAGCCTGGCCGTCTTTTCCCATCTGTTTTCATCGATGATATAACGGAAAATCTGATACGGCGGCAGAGAATAGGCATCCGATCCGACTCCCCAGAGCTCCTTTCCATCTGCGTACAGACGCGGAAATGACCATCCGCTCAGCGATTCCGCGGAAAGACTTTCCGCTTCCTTCGAGGTGGAAACCACGTTCAGCCATTTTTCCCGCCTGGTTTCATCTTCTCTTGCAAAAGAGAACAGATGTTCCCCTGGCACAGCCGGAATTCCGGACACCTGGATTTCCGTATCGCTCCAGAAGGAGGTCCTTACCGGGTTTCCATCGATCATGAGGGTTCCGTTCATGCCGAATCCGTATCCATGAATGACAAGTAAATCCGTAAATCCATCATATTCCGCGTGATACGCGTAAGGCGCTGTTTTTTCTTCCAGCATCCCCTCCACATCGAGCATTCCCCCGCTGACTTTCAGATCCCTGTCATTCCGTGCGGCGGAACAGATGACCGCAGCCCTTTCTCCTGCGCTGAGAGAAGGATCCTTTGCATACAGCAGAGTTGCGGCGGCTGTAACAATCGGCGCTGCCATGGAGGTGCCGCTCATATAACAGTACCCCTGCGAGGGCATCGGACTGTCCTCATCCGGTTCCAGTCCGTAAGGAAAGGTGGAGAGAATCATTTCTCCGGGTGAAGCAATCTGCGCATAATGGGTTCCGCTGTTGGACATCTCCCACCGGGATCCCGTGCGGTCTGTCGCCGCGGTTACCAGGACATATGGCCGTGTGCGGGAAAAGCTTGAGACATAGGAGCTGTCATTCAGATCGGAAGTCTCATTGCCGGCCGAGATCACGGTCACAATTCCTGCCTCCCCGAGTGCTTCTGTCATCTCGCTGAGCACTTCCGGAGCCGTATCACCAAGACCTCCGTTCCATGACATATTGACTGCGCCGATATTCACACCTGCTTTTTTCGCAGCCAGAACATACTGCATGCCAAGCCGGAATTCATCCACATTGGAGCCGCCGTGACTGCATCTTACCGCCATGAGGCGGACACCGGACAAAGCTCCGCTGACACCGATGCCGTTCCATTCCGCTCCGATGATGCCGGCCACATGGGTGCCATGGCCCGCTTCATCCATCGGATCATCATGCCTTGTCGTCCGTGTTTCCGCGTCATATTTCCCGACCGCGTCAAAGCCGTACTTTCCTCCGCCCATCGCGGTTAATTCCGGATAATTCAGGCCGTCTTCCCACATGACATTCTTCAGATCCTCATGTGTGTAGTCAATGCCGGTGTCAAGGACAGCCACAACCACATCCTGACCATCCACCATGGGCGTATTGCGCACCGGCACTCCCTCTTCATACTCATTCCAGTGCGGAAAAAGGACCCCGGTCTTCTCCCGGTAAGCCCACTGCATTTCACTCAGATCCCCGGTTTCCTCTGCCTGAACAGGCAGGCCATGCATGCCCGCAGCCAGAAGAATACATGCAGGAATGATTCCGAATAACCGTCTGTGCTGTTTTTTCATATCTTTTCCCCGAAAGAGAATGGTTCTCTCATCATCTTTTCCAACCAATCAATTCATTTCATGCGCCGATCCCCGTAACCCCTGATCGGCTTGTTTCCTGCAGTCCCTTTCATGGACCTGTCGATCAGTCACAGATACAGGCGGATCACTCTTTTACCTGAATATCATATGCACTGTTTCCCATTTCCAGTATAAAAAACAACAGAAGAATTTCGAAACGGAAACCGGCGGATATTCATAACCGGAACAGACATCTGTCCGATATAATGAAATCAGAAACAAACAGTCTGTTGGAAAAAGGAGATCATGATGGAATTTCTTTCTTCTGAAACAAGGAAAGATCTTTTCCGGGAATTCATTCAGCACATGGAAAAGGCAGAGGACCGGGCATCCTTTATTGATATTCTGAAGGAGAATATCGAGCTCACCGGACTCGACCGGCTTCCGGTCATTGAAGGAGCCTTTGATCAGGGTGAACTGGTCGGGTTCCATATTCTGATGCGGAAGATGCCGCTTTCCGAAGATCCCGGCTACAGCCCATGGCTGGGTCTGTTCTACATATTCGAGAAATACCGGGGCCGGAAGTACAGTCCCCTTCTGATTCAGAGAGCCTGTGATCTCGCGCAGGAAATGGGCTATTCCGACATTTATCTTTCCAGCATTCTGATCCAGTACTATGAAAAATACGGATTTGAGGAGATCGGTCTTGCGATTGACCGGGCCGGTTTTCCGGTAAAGCTTTACCGCAGAAAGCTGCGGGACTGAAAGGAGTTTGCTTATGAAACGGATTCTTCCTCTTCTGACGGCGCTTTCCCTTGCCGGATGCGCCAAATCCGCACCCGCCTCTTCTTCGACCAGCCTTCCTGCCTCCGAAATGCCGGCATCGACACCGGCAGAGACCGCCGTCCTTGCGCCATCCGAAGACCCCCGGGCTCATATGGAGCCGTATGAATGCATGGAGATTGCCTTTCTCGGCGTTACAGATGACAGAGTATCCGTCCAGGATGTGATTGAACGGGCAGGTACCTTTCCAGGGTTTTCCTTCCTTCGCTCCATTCAGGAGCCGGTGATCATCAAGGGAGAACAGGGAAAAACCACCAACAATGTGTATTTTATTCTGCCGGCGGAAAACACCGAACTCGCGGTCGGAGAATACAACTGGTTTGCCGGGGAGATCACGAATCTCTGGTATGACGAACCCGACTCCGGTCCGATCTTCTATGTGGAATCCGGTGAATCCGTCACTCCGCTTGGCAAGATCGGCTGGCACCGTATGGACAATGACATGAAGGATGAAATCTATACCGGCTTCTCGCTGTCCACCAGTCATCTGCGTACGGATTATCATATGGGGACCGTCGATACCACTCCCTATGATCAGTTCAGCTCCGGTGAGGTGCCCTTTTATGATCAGGCTCTGCATGACATCCTGATGTCAAGAGATCAGATAAGAAATGAGGTGGAACAGGGCGGACGTCTCTCCAAAATGGACGAACTGTTCTATGACGGCGTCATGTACGCGCTGTATGACATGGAGTACAGCGACGGAAGTCATCATGCCTATGCCGTCACTCTCGACCCGAACGCGATCCATCAGGTCATGGATTCACCGGACTATCAGTCCTGGTCCGGGCTTGGCATGGGATGAACCCTGTTCCTGCAGTTACCGGATTATCCCCGCATCTGGCATGATCCGGGCAGGTTTCCTGTTTTTATAATGGTCTTATCAGACAGATGGAGAAAATCATATGAAAAATTGGACCCGGGAAGAGCGGTACCGCGTACTTCATGATCCGGAGGAACTCCGGCCGCTTCATGAACAGATTCAGAAATCCCCTTACCGCCAGCTGTATCACGTGCAGGGAGTAACCGGACTTATCAATGACCCGAACGGCTATGTCTACCATAACGGTCTCTGGCATCTGTTTTATCAATGGTGCCCATGGGGCGCGGTTCATGGGCTGAAGTACTGGTATCACACCATCAGTAAGGACCTTGTGTACTGGACCAACGCGGGCATGGCAATCCAGCCGGATACGGTTTATGACAATAAAGGAGCCTATTCCGGATCCGCTCTGGTCCGGAAGGATTCCATCTATCTTTTTTACACCGGCAATCACCGGGATGAGAACTGGCAGAGAAAATCCTATACCTGCATTGTAAACATGCGGGATGACGGAACATATCATAAATACTCCAAGCCGCTGTTCGGGCCGAATGAAGCCTATACCGAACATCAGCGGGACCCGAAGATCCTGTTCCGTGAGGAAGATCAGATGTATTACATCCTTCTCGGCGCAAAGACCATGGATAACCGGGGCTGTGTCATCATCTACCGCTCCCGTGAGTTCAATAAGAACTGGGAATTTGCCGGAGAGCTGAAGGTTCCGGGCTATGAGTCCTTCGGTGACATGTGGGAATGCCCGAGTCTTGAGGTCATATCCGGAAAGGATGTGCTGATCTTCTGCCCGCAGCACATTTCCCTGGAAGGCCGGGGCAATGATCAGAATCACAACGGCTATCTGATCGGGACAATGGACTGGAAGAATCTCGTGTTTACTCCGGATGGAAGCTTCCATGTACTGGATTTCGGCTTTGACTCCTACGCGGCCGGAACCGCGTCCAATATTGCCGCGTACAATCTTCAGGATCCGACTGCCCTGACCCGGAATGACAAGGCAATTCTTGTCGCGTGGATGGGACTGCCGGATGTCAGTTATCCGACGGATGAGGAAAACTGGGCCGGATGTCTGACCCTGCCGCGGGAGCTGACGGTACGAAACCGCCGCCTGATCCAGAGACCTCTTGAAGGATTAAGGGCACTTCGGGACAGAGAAGCGGATATGAAGGATTCCATCCTTCCTGAGGCATGCGAGATGGAAGTGATCAACCGGGGTGAAAACATGACCCTGCGTCTGTTCACCGAACCGGATGGAAAAGGTGGCGTGACCATCTCCTTTGACTATCAGACCAAGGAGCTTTCCGTAGACCGCAGTAAAATGAAAGTCCGCTTCAATACGGAGCTGACGGAGGTAAGGAAAAGAAATCTCGGTCATAATCTTGCCCATCTGCGCATCTTCATCGACCGCTCTTCCCTTGAAATCTTTGTCAATGACGGAGACGCGGTATTCACTTCCCGTATCTTTCCAGACGAAAATGAACATCACTGGGTGCTGGAAGGTGACTGTTCCGTGCGGATCTGGAAACTGAAGGCTGCCGTCAGAGATGATTTCATCCTCTGATACAGGCATGGAACCTTTCTTAATCAAGGGGATGCTCAAAAGCATCTCTTTTTTATTCCAGGACCCAGGCCAGGATGAAACAGCACGTACAGTAATTGAACTTGTGAACCGGCTTGACCAATGACAGAAACTCTGGACACCGGAAATACCTCCTGGAAAAAGATCTTCTGCTGTTTCAGCAGGTATACAATCTCAGACCCGAAGATGAAGATACTGTTCTGTGCCGGTTCTGTCTTCATGACATGAATCGATTCTGATCGAATCAGAAAACAAAAAACAGTAATTCAGACACATGATCAAAGAAACCGTATTTTTATTACGCTCTCCCTTTTTACTGATTTGTATTGCTGAATACCGTTTGATTTGTATCCATATCGGATGAATTCAGCACT
>CAMNFS010000059.1 GCA_946537255.1 uncultured Erysipelotrichaceae bacterium | reverse complement strand
AGAATAATTTGTCACGGAGTGCAGGGTATCCGCATTGACCCAGCGGGAATAATCCCCATGAATCACTTCCCCCATCAGCCAGAAATCCTCTTTGACAGAATCCGCTGTTTTTCTCAGCATCTTCATGAATTCAAAGTCCAGCACATCCGCCGCGTCCAGTCGGATGCCATCCACATCAAACTCGCTGACCCAGAAACGGATCACGTCCGCGATATATTCTTTCACTTCCGGATTGCGCTGATTCAGCTTAACCAGCAGGTTGTATCCACCCCAGTTATCATAGGAAAACCCGTCATTGTATTCGGTATTTCCCCAGAAATTCACATTGCAGTACCAGTCCCGATAACGGGAATTTTCCCGGTTTTCCTGAATATCCCGGAAGGCAAAGAACGACCGTCCGGTATGATTGAACACACCGTCAAAAATCACTTTCACGCCTTTTTCATGGCAGGTCTTCACAAAAGCCTTCAGATCCTCATTGGTTCCAAGACGACTGTCAAGTTTCCTGTAGTCCGTCGTTTCATATCCATGCCCTTCCGACTCAAACAGCGGGCCGATATAAAGCGCATTGAAGCCAAGTGTTTTTATATGATCAATCCAGGGAATCAGAGTATTCAGCCGGTGCACTGGCTCACCATAATCATTCTTCCTGGGTGATCCTGTCAGTCCAAGCGGATAAATATGGTAAAAAACCGCCTCGTCATACCAAGCCATTCCATTCCTCCTGTGCATTTTTCTGCAAACTGCTGTTATTGTATCACAGCTGTATCCTCCATACCGAATGGAATCATGCCGAAACAAAAGAACAGACCCAATCAGATCTGTTCCCATCATCAGTAACGTATCAGTCGTTTCGTACCGCCTTCATTTCCACCTTCCGCTGGTACATTTTCTCATCCGCCCGGTGGAATACATCCTCGACAGTCCGGTCTTTTTCAGGATCATAAACGGCATACCCAATGCTTGTCGAAACCCTCTCCCATGGCGGAAGAGACGTATCTTCCGACTGTTCCTGTATGTTCTGTTCGAATTCGCTCACCAACAGATCCGCCTTTTCCAGATCGTTGTTCTCAAGAACGACCAGGAATTCATCCCCTCCGATCCTAAATACCGGGGAATGGAGGAAAACATTGCAGATCAGGGAAGCGGTTTTCTTCAGCGCAATATCTCCTTTTTCGTGTCCGTAGGAGTCATTCAGTTTTTTCAGAAAATTCAGATCGATCATCGCAAGACCGAAGTCTGCTGTGCCAGACTGAATCTGCTCTTCCAGCCGGGCAGCTTCGCGGGAGTATCCAAGCGTATTCCGAATTCCCGTAAGGGCATCTCTTACCGCAAGATTCTGTGTCACATAAAGTTCATTGGTCACATTCGTCAGATTGGATATCTGGTTGTTCAGATTCTGTTCCATCTGAGCCATGGAATCTGCCAGTTCCTCTATTTCATCTCCGGTATGAATACCGGCATTGGAAAACACATAGCTTTCCTGCGCTGTTTCTCTCTGATAATCCTTGGAAGCCTTGATCAGTTTGTCAAGCGGATGGATGATCATCCGTTCCACCAGGGAAATGGAGATCACCGCGACAATCAGGCTGAACAGAAGAATCAGGCCGATGATGTTTTTCAGAAAGGATTCCTGTTTGGCACGGACTTCCGCCATGGAAATATCCGTCATGACATAACAGACCGCTTTTCCATCCTGATTGAAAACCGGGGTGCCGGCAGTAACCAGCCAGCCATATTCCTCCGTATCCGTAATATAGGCAGGAAATCCTGCCGAGGGATCCGTCAGAACCCTTCGATTCATTTCATAGATCGGATCAGCCACTCCCGGTACACATGGATCCTCATGCGCCGCATCCACAAGATAGAAAAAAGCTTCCTGAACCGGATCCACACACGTCAGGTAGATACAGTCAACCTCACTGACATCCTGAACAGAGCGAAGATCTTTCAGCAGCTCCTTATATTCCTTCTGTTCCATGACACTGGAAAACTTCGCAACATATGCGTTGAAAGCGTCGCTTCCCCATTCCGTGCTGAATACCACCGGACCGCTCTTTGAGGCAATCCGCATCAGTTCATTGCTGAGCCGTTCCGCTTTTTCGGAATCAATCGTTACGGCAACGGTTCTGGTAAGATCACTTGCCCGCTGGCGAAACTCGCCATCCACGATTTCATTGACAAAACTTCTGGTGACAAGGATCAGAGTACTGCTGAGCACAGATATCATCACTAATAAAAGAACCGGTATTTTAAAGCGAAGCGAAAGTTTCATCTCGAGCATCCCCTGCCGGTTTCATTTTATATCTTATTTCTGCCTGCGATAAACAGTTTTGTCATCACATGCATTCATATTATGATTCTCTGATCAGTCCAGATCCTGAGAAGAGCCGACCAGGAACCCGGCGATCATCCGTCCCAGGGAAAACATGACAGCCTTTTCGCTGTCCTGCCAGATCCGAAGATTATGAGGTTCCGCGAACATAATATAGCCAAAGAAGAAAGGTCCGGTCCTGATTTCCGAAACCATCGCGGTTTCAAGCTCATTGTTTTTCAGCACCGTGTAGAATTCCGGCGCCTCGTCTTTGATTTCCTCAACTTTATTGGTCGTGAAGATGGTTTTATCGACCAGACGGCCGACATCCGTTGACTCCCCCAGAACACGGCCGTCTCTGACACTGAAAAAATACTTCTTTTTTCCCATTACAAACAGATCCGTAATAAAGATATCCCGTTCCAGAGAACTGCAGATTGCGTTCAGTTTTTCCCGGATCATCGGGGAAGAATCAAAGCATTCCGCCATATGCTGAAAGATTTCATATAGACTGGCCTTTTTCAGACTGCGGATTTCAATATCCTTGTGTTTTTCTTCCACATAGATGATATAGCAGTTTCTTCCCTTGGTTTTCCCCCGGTACAGGGTCTTATCCACATTGCTGAAAAGCTTTTTCAGGTCCGCCGTATCGTAAGGGAAAGTGGAAAGCCCGGTTGTCCCGGTCATGAACAGTTCATATTCTTCCGCTTTATAGGTTCTCCGCATGACGGCAAAGTTGGAATACATCCCCTTGCAGAAAAGCTTTTTGCTGGCGTAATCCAGGTCCTTCACATTGACAAGCAGAAACTCATCTCCTCCGAACCTTCCCACGATTCCTCTGTCACCGACATAACCGGACAGGGCATCAGAAAACTCAGAAAGAATGATATCCCCGACATGATGGCCATAGGTATCATTGATATATTTGAAATTATCCAGATCCACCATCCCATAGGTAAACGGCGTTTTTGAATCAATCAGTGACTGTATGAATTCCTGCATGTGTACACGCGAAACAAGTCCTGTCAATGGATCCAGAACGTCGGATATGCGTCTTTTGCTCAAATATTCTGAAAAATACGGATATACCGTCAGCTGCTCCCGTGTATACATGAATACTCCTGTACTTATTTTACACAATTTTCCCTGAAGTCTACTACAAGATTCCGGCAATACGGAAAAGCCAGAAACCGAAAGAAACACTTCCCCTACTCACACCTGTATGCAGGGGTTCCCTTATGGATGACGTTCTTCCTTCAGGAAGATTATCCCCTGCCTTATCCTGCAGGCGGGAAAGTCTTGCCATCCTTTCATGCCCGATATAAAGGCGGACAGTCTGCAGAACCAAAGAGCCATTATCCTTTGCTTTAGAAAACAAGGCTCTGCGGGAGTTGTCCGACTGCGGCAAAGGCTTCTTTTCTATCTTCTGCCCTGCAGACTGCATCAAATTTATCTTCCCAAACAACAGGTTTCTTTTTCCGATTCCGATTACAATAGGTACATGGAAAAAACACATGATTTTGAGAATCTCATTCTGCGCCCGATTGCCAGAGTCAGAACCCCGTACAAAGATGGATTCGGCATACCAAGACAGGGTTCTCTTCTGAAAGACAGCGAAGGCGTGATTCAGTTTGAACCGCGCTTCAGAAACCCCGGGTATATCAGGGGACTGGAACAGTATTCTCATCTCTGGCTGATCTGGGGATTTTCCGATCACCCGCTTCCATACTACAGAGCCACCGTGCGTCCGCCGCATCTTGGCGGAAATGAAAAAGTCGGTGTCTTTGCGTCAAGATCGCCGCATCGGCCAAATCCCATCGGAATGACCTGCGTACGGCTTCTGTCCATCACGTATGAAAACGGGATCCCCATGATTCGAATCGGCGGTGTTGACATGATGGATGGCTCACCGGTTTATGACATGAAGCCTTATATTCCCTACAGCGATTGCTTTCCGGATTCTCTTTCCGGTTATGCGGACAGCCGCAGAAGCCTGCTTCACGTAACGGTCAGCGAAGAACAGATGAAGCGGATTCCGGAAGAAAAACAGGCCTGTCTGATGGAACTTCTCGAATTGGATCCCAGGCCTTCCTATCAGAAGGATGGAAAGGAATACGGCATGCGCTATGACGGATTTGAGATTCGTTTTTCAGTAAAAGAAGATCAGCTCTTCATAAAGGAGATCCTTGCCTCAAAATCCGAGTAATAAAAGCAGGCAGGACAAATCAGAGGTACAATGAATGACGGGCTTTGCCCGAAAAGTATATAAGGAGATTTACAAACGTATGAATACAGTTACCGAACGGCTTCTTCAATTTCTGAACAGCTCCCCTACCGCGTTTCACGCCGTGGAGAACTTCAGGAAGCTGCTGAAAGAGAATGGATACAGCGAACTGATGGAGAACCGCGTCTGGCAGATAGAAAAAGGCGGAAAGTATTTCTGCACCAGAAACGGATCTTCCTTGATTGCCTTCAGAATTCCGGAAGAAACCCCGCGCAGCTTCATGATCGCCGCAAGTCACAGTGACAGTCCCGGCCTGAAAATCAAGCCGAATCCGGAAATCAGACATGACGGGCTTGTGCAGCTGAATGTGGAAGGATATGGCGGTCTGTTGTGCGGGCCATGGTTTGACCGGCCCCTGACCGCGGCAGGAAGAGTCATGATCAAAGAGTCTGATGGGATCAGTTCCAGACTGGTATATATCGACCGGGATCTGCTCATGATTCCAAGTCTTGCGATTCATATGGACCGCAAGGCCAATGAAGGACATCCGATCAACATGCAGAAGGAAATGTGTCCCCTTTTCGCTCAGGATCTGAAAGAGAACCGCTTCACTTCCTTTCTCGCTTCCCAGCTGAATATCCCGGAAGAAACCATCCTGGCCTATGATCTTTTCGCGGTCCCAAGAACCAGAGGAACTTTCTTTGGAGCCGATCAGGAATTCATCTCCTGTCCGCGCCTTGATGATCTTGAATGCGGATTTGCGGATATGGAAGGATTTCTTACCGCAGGGCCCGGTCAGTCTGTCCCACTATTTGCGCTGTTTGACAATGAGGAAGTCGGCTCCCGCACAAGACAGGGCGCGGACGGAACCCTCCTTTCTGACGTTCTGCTGAGGATTCAGGAATGTCTTTCGATTTCAGAGAATCAGATGCGGGCAATGCTGGCGGACTCCTTCATGCTTTCCGTTGACAATGCGCATGCCGTTCATCCAAGCTGGGGTGAAAAGGCAGATGTGACAAACCGCCCGAAAATGAACGGCGGCGTTGTTCTCAAACACAGTGCCGCGCAGAAATACACAACCGACGCTGTCAGCGCTTCGATCGTGAAACAGCTCGCGGAAAAAGCAGGAATTCCCATTCAGGAATTTGCGAATCACTCCGCCATTCCCGGCGGATCCACACTCGGCAATCTTTCCATGTCACATGTCAGCCTCATGACCGCGGATATCGGTCTTGCCCAGCTGGCCATGCACTCTCCCTGTGAAACCGCCGGGGCAAAGGATCCATCCTATCTTGCCGACCTTGCCAGAACCTTCTTTGCATCTGCTCTTGAAACAGGAGAGGATGGAACAATCCGCATCCTCTGATCCGTTTGCTTATACGCGTGATACCGTCTTTCTTTCCGACTGGAAGGAAAGACTTTTTTATACAGAAAACCGGCCGGATCAGAAGAACGATCCTGATCCGACCGGCGTAGCCTGCTGTGCTTTATCCGCGGTAGTAGTTAATAAGACATCCGCTGGCAAGAATCTCGCGCTCATTCTGCTCAAGACTTCCCAGTTCCGCATGGAACGGCCTTACCGATCCTTCATGAATGACATATGCGTCAACCGGTGTCCCTTCGAGAAGCGATCTGCGGATTCCTTTCAGATATACCCAGTCGCCTCGCTGCAGAACCTCTGTTTCATCTGTCACAAAGGGAAGAATTCCCCAGTTGATCAGATTGCTGCGATAGCGCTTGGTCGCGTATTCCGCCGCGAAATTCGCTGCCCCGCCCAGCACTCTCTGACAGGATGCGGCCTGCTCTCTTGCGCTTCCGTCTCCAGGCTTGTTGGCATAAATCGAGGAACCTACATTGGTATTGGAAAGATCCACCTCAATGCCTTCCCAGGCCAGACAGTCCTTCACTTCTTCCAGTTCTTCCATGATGGTTCCGTTTCTTCTTTCGTCATCCATCTTCTTCACCGCCTTGGCGCCCGGTACATAATCCGGATCCTTGCGGGAAAGCGTGAATTCCGCAAGACGCAGCGGATTGGAACGGAAACTGGAAGTTTCTCCGCTTGGAATCAGTTCATCCGTAGTTGTGACCGGATCATCAATACGGCTGACATTCTTTACCAGAAGATCATCCGAGAGAACTGGCTGCTCTGGCCAGTCACGGATATTCGGTCCAAAGCGCAGTTCCACTTCAGGTTCCGGATGTCCCCACCCGTTATAAACACGCTTGGCATAGATGGAGCCATCAAATATCGGTGTTTCCACCTCAGTCTTCTCCTGAACCACCTCATCTGCCGCGGTCAGGATTCCCTGGTTCATTGCGGTTGCCGCAATGGAACGGGCATCCATCAGCGCGACCGCGGAAATCTGACCCTCGCCGGGTTTTGAGCCCTCCCGGTTGGGGAAGTTTCTGGTGCTGTGGCGGATGGAGAATTCATTGTTGGCGGGAGTATCACCGGCTCCGAAGCACGGGCCGCAGAATGCTTCACGGACAACCGCTCCGCTGCTGACAAGATCAGAAACAGCACCGTTATTTACAAGCGCCTTATAGACCGGCATACTGTCGGGATAGATGGAAAGACGGAACTCACTGTTGCCGCAGTCACTGTCCTTCAGAATGCCGGAGGCGGCCATGATGTTTTCATAGATTCCTCCGGAACATCCGGCAATCACACCCTGATCCACATGAATCCGTCCCTGCTCATCCACTTTGTTCAGAAGGTTCATGAACACCTTCCCGCTGAGCTGACTGTTGGCGCGGTTCTGTGCTTCCTTCAGATAGTATCCGGGATTCTTTTTCAGTTCCTTGATCGGAAGCGCATAGCTTGGATGCATGGGAAGCGCGATCATGCATTCCACTTCCGAAAGATTCAGTTCAATACACGCGTCATAGTATGCAAACTCACCCGGCTTCAGCTCGCTGTAATCATTTTCCCGCATATGATCGATATAGTACTTCCGGGTTGTTTCATCCGTTTCCCAGATGGAGGACCAGCAGGTTGTTTCAGTCGTCATGACATCAATGCCGTTTCGCTCATCCTGCGTAAGGCTGGCAATACCGGGGCCGGCAAATTCCATGACACGGTTCTTTACATACCCGTTGGCATAGGTTGCCTCTACCAGCGCCAGCGCAACATCATGCGGACCGACTCCCGGGCGCAAACTGCCGGTCACATAGATCAGGACTACCTCCGGTTTTTTCATATCGTAGGTGCGCTTTACAAGCTGCTTGGCAAGTTCGCCCCCGCCTTCTCCGACCCCCATCGTGCCAAGGGCTCCGTATCTGGTATGGGAGTCACTGCCAAGAATCATTCTTCCGCAGCCGGTCATCATTTCCCGGTTGTAGCTGTGAATAACCGCAAGACACGGCGGAACATAGATACCGCCGTATTTATGTGCCGCGGACAATGCAAACTGATGATCATCCTCATTGATCGTTCCGCCCACCGCGCACAGGGAATTATGGCAGTTGGTCAGGACATACGGCATGGGAAATTCCGTCATTCCGCTCGCCCTTGCCGTCTGAATGATTCCTACGTAGGTAATATCATGGCTGGTAAGAGAATCAAATGTAATATGCAGAACTTCAGGATCGCTATGATTGTCATGCGCGTCCAGAATCTGATAAGCAATCGTACGCTTTCTCGCTTCCTCTTTGGAAATACCGCCGACAAATTCCGCCGGCGCGCCGTTGGCGTAAAACACTCCTTTATCTCTAAGCTTCATTTTTCTGCTCCTTTTAATCCGTATTCATTTTACATGCATATCATCCGTTTCCATTCAAAGAAAAGTCGATATGAAAAATATTTTGTCATATAATGATGCACATGGAAAAAGGAAGGGACAGTATGACAAAAGTATATCCGGATGTGGCGCAGCTTGCGCCAGATGACATGAAACTGTTATGCGATACATTCCGACGCAATAACGAGATTGATGTGGAGACCAGCGAACGGCTTGGTGTAAAGCGGGGTCTCAGAAATCCTGACGGAACCGGAGTGCTTGCCGGTCTTACCAATATCTGTGATGTCATTGGCTATGAACGGAAAGAAGACGGAACGATTGTACCTTCTGAAGGAAAACTGATCTACCGCGGAATTGATCTGCAGGATCTGATTCATGAGGCAATCGAAAAAGACCGCTTCCTGTTTGAAGAGGTTGCCTGGCTTCTGCTGTTCGGTGATCTGCCGGACCGCGAGGAACTGCTTCGTTTCTCCAAAATTCTTGAAGCGCACCGTGAGCTTCCGGAAGGATTTGCCGAAAAGATGATCATGGACGCGCCGAGTCCGAATATCATGAACAAAATGGCACGTTCTGTGCTTGCCATGTACAGTTATGACGAAAATGCCGAGGATACCAGCCTTGAGAATATCATCCGTCAGTCAGTCAACCTTGTGGCGGAACTGCCGACGATGATGATTTATGCCTACGCGACCAAGCTGCATGTCTATGATCACAAATCCCTGTACTTTCATTATCCGATGGAAGGACTGAGCACTGCCGAGCATATCCTGTCGATCTATCGTCCGGATCAGAAATTCACCCATGAAGAAGCGAAGCTTCTCGATCTCTGCATGGTGGTTCACGCCGACCACGGCGGCGGAAACTGTTCCACCTTCGCCAACCGGGTTCTCTCCTCTTCCGGCACCGATACCTACAGCGCGATTTCCGCGGCCATCAGCTGCCTCAAGGGACCAAAGCACGGCGGCGCAAACCTTCAGGTCATGAACCAGCTGGACTTTCTTTTGGAGAATATCTCCAATCCGGATGATGACTCTGAGGTTCTTGCCATGCTGGAAAAGATGCTGAGAAAAGAGGCTTATGATCGAAGCGGTCTGATCTATGGAATCGGCCACGCGGTTTATACCATTTCTGATCCAAGAGCTCAGATTCTCAAGGAACATTCCCATGAGCTCGCAGTCAAGAAAGGATTTGAAAAGGAATGGAACATGCTTGTAAGCATTGACCGGCTCGCGCCGCTGGCATTCCAGAATGTCAAGAACAGTTCCAAACAGGTTTGCGCGAATATGGATCTGTATTCCGGTCTGATCTACCGGATGCTTGGAATCTCCAGGGAACTGTATACTCCGTTGTTCGCGATTGCCCGCTGTCCGGGCTGGTGCGCGCATCGAATGGAAGAGACAGAATTTGCCAACCGGATTATCCGGCCGGCGTACAAGTATGTGGGAACCAGTCAGGAATACATTTCTCTGGATGATCGCTGAACCCCCGTTGAAGAAAAACGGGATTTCCAATAAAATGAGTATGCGTTGATCGGATGCGGACGTATGGTGAAAACTGTTCAAGAAGCGAGACAGGTGCGGTGAAAGCTGTCAGAACAGTGCATGCGGTGGAGTCCGGGAGCATTTCTTCCATCAAGGAAGCGGCGAAAACCGTTATCCCGCAAAGGTGATCCGGCATTGTCCGGGTAAACCGGGTGGTACCGCGCAGTTCATGCGTCCCGAGTTCCGGGACGCTTTTGTTTATAAGGAGGATGAAGAATCTATGAAACGGATGTTAAGCGGAATCAAGCCGACCGGCCAGCTGCACCTCGGCAATTACATCGGTGCGCTGAGCAAATTTGTGTCGTATCAGGATGAATACGAGATGATTGCATTCATCGCCAATCTGCACTGCATTACAGTTCCTCAGGATCCTCAGGAACTGAAAAAGAATCTCCATGACTGTGTGGCTCTTTATCTTGCCTGCGGACTTGACCCGAAAAAGGCGACGATCTTCCTTCAGACAGATGTCAAGGAACACGCCCAGCTCGGATACATCATGTGCTGTCATACGTATATGGGTGAGCTCAACCGCATGACGCAGTTCAAGGACAAACAGGCAAACGGTGAGAAGAATCTGTCGGGAGGTCTTTACACCTACCCTGCTCTCATGGCGGCGGATATTCTGATCTATGATCCGGATTATGTTCCGGTCGGAGAGGATCAGAAACAGCATGTGGAGCTGACCCGGGATGTCGCGATCCGCATGAATCATCGCTATGGCAATCTCTTCAAGATCCCGGAGCCTCTGATCCCGAAGGTCGGCGCGAGAATCATGTCTCTTTCCGATCCTTCCAAAAAGATGTCAAAATCCGATCTTACGAACAAGGGATGCATTTATCTGCTCGATGATCTTAAAACCGCAAGGAAAAAGATCATGAGCGCCAAAACAGATTCTCTTGGCATTGTGAAATATGATCCGGAAAACCAGCCGGGCGTAAGCAATCTCATGCAGATCATGTCCAGCCTTTCCGGCAACCGGCCGATGGCAGAAATCGAACAGGAGTTCGCTGGCAGAGGGTATGGAGATTTCAAACGTGCCGTCGCCGATGTGGTCTGCGCAGAGCTGGAGAAAATCCAGGCCAGATATCAGGAAATTGTCGATTCCGGAATGATCGATGACGTTCTGCGGGAAGGCGCCGAAAAGGCACGGTCCATGGCGGCACCGAAGCTTGATCTTGTACAGAAAGCCATCGGCATGGAAATCACGGCTCACTGAAGAAGTCCCTTCATCGGGACTTTTTCTTTCCCTTTCAGAGCCATGGATTTCGTCTGATAATAATGAAAACATTTTCAGAAAATTTTGCGTGCATACGCTGAAAAATGGTCTTATAATTTTCAACGGAAAGTTAGAGGATAGATACCATGAGTGATTATGTAGATCGAGTCATTGCGGCAACAAAAGAAAAGAATGCAGCAGAGCCGGAATTTCTTCAGACCGTTGAAGAAGTACTGACATCTCTCAAACCGGTCATTGAAAAACATCCCGAGTATGAGCAGGCTGCGCTTCTCGAACGTATGGTTGAACCGGAGCGGGTCATTGAGTTCCGGGTCACATGGGTCGATGACAACGGGAAAACTCAGGTCAACAGAGGCTATCGTGTCCAGTTCAATGGAGCGATCGGCCCGTACAAAGGTGGTCTGCGCTTCCACAAATCAGTAACTCTCGGCATGCTGAAGTTCCTTGGTTTTGAACAGACATTCAAGAACAGTCTTACTACCCTTCCGATCGGCGGCGGAAAAGGCGGATCTGATTTTGATCCTCATGGCAAAAGTGATGCAGAAGTCATGCGTTTCTGCCAGTCATTCATGACAGAACTGCAGCGGCATATCGGCCCGAACACAGACGTACCTGCCGGTGACATCGGTGTCGGCGGCCGTGAAATCGGATATCTGTTCGGACAGTACCGCAGAATCCGCGACAGCTTCGACAACGGAGTTCTTACCGGAAAGGGTCTGACCTACGGCGGAAGCCTGATCCGTCCTGAAGCAACCGGTTTCGGCGGAATCTATTATGCTCAGCAGGTATTCGCGCACGAAAATGACACCATCAAGGGAAAGACATTCGTTCTCTCCGGATATGGCAATGTTACCTGGGGTGCCGCGACCAAGATCACTGAACTTGGCGGCAAGGTTGTAACGATCAGCGGACATAACGGTTATGTCTATGATCCGGATGGAATCAACACGCCGGAGAAACTGAACTACCTTCTTGAGATCCGGGCCAGCAGAAACGCCAACGTCAAGATGTACGCGGACAAGTTCGGCTGTGAATTCCACGAAGGTGAAAAGCCATGGTCCGTAAAGGGTGATGTATATATTCCGTGTGCTACCCAGAACGAAGTTGGCATCGAAGAAGCAAAACTCATCGCCGCAAGCGGTGCGAAGTACTACTTCGAGCTCTCCAACATGCCTACCAGCAACGAAGCGGTTGCCTATCTCCAGGAAAAAGGTCTGATTGTCGCTCCCGCAAAAGCTGTAAATGCCGGTGGTGTTGCGGTATCCGCGCTTGAAATGTCCCAGAACAGCATGCGCTATGGCTGGAGCAAGGAAGAAGTAGATCAGAAGCTCTATGATATTATGAAGTCCATTCATGATAACTCCGCAAAGGCTGCGGAAGAATATGGCCTCGGCTACAATCTCGTTGCCGGCGCAAATATCGCAGGCTTCCTGAAGGTTGCCGAAGCGATGCTGGCTCAGGGCCTGTTCTGATACGAAGTATTAGAACGCCGCCCTGGCGAAAGGCCTGTTCTGATACGAAGTATTAGAACGCCGCCCTGGCGAAGGGCCTGTTCTGATACGAAGTATTAGAACGCCGCCCTGGCGAAGGGCCTGTTCTGATACGAAGTATGAGAACTAACCCTGGCAAAGGGCTGAGCTGAAATAATCTGTGAATAACAAAAACTGCATCCGATGACCGAAAGATCATTTACAGGATGCAGTTTTCATGTTCTATCAAAGCCATGTCCACATGCAGAGCACGCATTACTGTTGGGAAACAGAAAGGTATTCACCAAGTGCCAGAGCCCAGTCAGTCACTTCACTTTTCGAATTGACTCCGACGAGATACGGACCGTTTCCGGAATCACTTCCCGCCACAGGAAACGCATACAGCTGATTCTGCCAGGACGCGCTCATGAAATCCGATTCTTTTCCTTTGCTCTGAAGATCAGAGAGTTTTTCAGCTTTCTTTTTCACAAGCATCTCATCTGCTTTTTCATCCAGCGGCACAAGCGCTCCGGCATTGGCAAAATCATTAAGCTGAGCGGGCGCAAAAACAAACACATCTGCCGCATTTGAAGGATCGGTAAGATACGTATCCAGTATCGTAGATTCCATTTCCGTACCTGTCGTTATAACGAGATCCACATCATCATGCGCTTTCCGGAAAGCGTCTGCGCGTGTTTCAAACTGTGATCGAAGAAAGGGAACTGTCCATACGGAAAGACGGACAGACGAATCCTTCTTTTCTTCCTGGAGCGTACTTTTCTCTTTTCCCTTACATCCTGCAAGTAAGAACACTGCAGTCAGTACTGTCAGTATTTTTCTCATCCTATCCTCCTGAAGCAGAGAAGGTATTCTCTGTCCGTTCCTGTTTCACCGTTTCCGGAAGGCAGTTATTTGACGGTCTCCTGTTTCGCGCTTACCGGCACAACATTCCACCCTGCCTCTATCCCGTTCTTTTCCAGGATCCGCTGAATATCTCTTGCGAGCCGTACTTCGATGGACGCTCTTACCAGCTTCGTGATCTCCGTGATGATCCGATCCGGCATTCATACATTCCGGATATTTTCTGCGGAGCATAACTGAAATACGGCAGACTGATCAGTTCCGGATATTTACTCCGGTATTTTTTGAACTCTTCATCAAAGATCCGCTTCAGTTCATCCACCGATACGGTATAAGGAACACTGAAGCTGAAAATCGTAAAGCTGTTTTTGGCAGAGAGATTGACAACATTGGTCATGTTCCGGTTGTTGATAATCTTTCTGGTAAGATCCCAGCCCCTGAGAATGGTTGTACGGATTCCGATTTCTTCAACGACTCCCTGAAAGCCGTTCACATCAAGAATATCCCCTGCCTGAAAGGAACCTTCGAAAATGATAAACAGACCGGCGATAATATCTGTGATCAGATCCCTTCCGCCGATACCTACCGCAATACCGATCAGTCCTGCGGAATTCATAAGCGCGGATGGATTCATACCCCAGTTGATGAGGCAGTAATTGATCACCATCAGAATGGTAACATAATTGACCGCGCTTGCGGCAAGCCTTGTCAGGGTCTCACCGCGGGCATCACTGATCTGACCGATCATTTTCAGTGCCCAGCGCAGAAACGCGCTTATGACTATGCCAGTGAGCAGAATCATGATATTTGCGGTCAGAGAGAAGACATTGATCCCCTTTGTCCATCCTCCCGAAAGAATCCGTCCCAGAATGGAGTCTTCCGGATTCGATATCCGCATGATCGCCACTGCCGCAAGCATGATCACAGCGCCAGATTCTATCAGGGTTCGAAAGGCGGCTGACAGTTTGTTTTCCGGTGTCTGATAAAGCCAGCTCAGAGAGGCATCCGTCAGCTTTCTTTGAACATCGTAACCCTGGTCACTGTTTATTTCCTCTTTCGCATCCGGAGCGTCTGTTCCCCCTTCTTCCTTCATGCCCTAGCGGATCCGTTCCGCCTCTTTTCCGAGGCGAAAATCACTTCCCTGAAGCCGCGGCGTTTTGGCTGAAGCTTCAGAATCATCGCGCCCGTGCATAAAAGGAAAAGCAGAACTGCCACACACGTGTACGGTATTCTGGAAAGGCAGACCTGCTCATCGGAATGAATCAGATACACCAGATAATCATTGATTTCATGTCCCGTCGCATAACATGGTGTTCCAAAAACAGAAATGCAACCGAAAAACCATCCTTCAGACTTTCTTCCGATAATCCGATATCCGTACTCGAAGCGCCAATATATCCCTGCTGAGAGGAATATACGACCTGTTTGTTTTCCGGACTGATTGCAGCGTAATCGGCCACGTTTGAAAGCATGGCGTTCTGCAGGGCAGACCCGAAGGACATATCGTTTTTCAGATTGATCAGCGTGCGCGGATAGTATCCGTATTCGATATATCCAATCGGGTTCGATTCCGGATCATACACATTTCCCGCCGCCCTTATGCTGATGTCCTGGGAAATGACATTCTGATGCTGGGGAATATGAATTACCACGAGTGATTGCTGTTGCAATCTCACGTGGTTTCAAAAGAGTTCT
>CAMNFS010000058.1 GCA_946537255.1 uncultured Erysipelotrichaceae bacterium | reverse complement strand
CGCTCTGAAGGTTGACGGCGGCGCCTGCAAGAACAACTTCCTCATGCAGTTCCAGTCCGACATCATCGACGCACCGGTTCATCGTCCGGTATGCGTTGAAACAACCGCTATGGGCGCAAGCTACCTCGCAGGTCTTGCGGTAGGATTCTGGGACAGCAAGGAAGATGTCATCCGCAACTGGGAAATCGACAGAAAGTTCGAACCGGCTATGGATGCGGAAACCAGAGCGAAAGAGCTCAAGGGCTGGAAGCAGGCAGTCAGCTGCACGCTCGGCTGGGCGAAGTAATCTACCGTCTTAAAAAGCATTTTACAAAGGTATAAAAAATTAGAGGAGATAGAAAAATGAAAGCATTGATCGGTGAGTTTTTAGGTACATTGTTACTTGTTCTTCTGGGCGACGGCGTTTGCTGCAACGTCAGCCTGAACAAATCCGGCATGAAGGGCGGAAACACCGTTCACATTCTGATCGGATGGGGTATGGCAGTCATGGTTCCTGCATTTGCAGTGAGCGGACTTACACCTCTTTCTTCCTTCAACCCGGCAGTTACAATCGGCGCTGCAATGCGCGGCGGCTTTGCCTGGAGTGAGGTTCCGGGATACATCATCGCTGAACTGCTCGGCGGCTTCTGCGGTGCGGCAATCCTCATGGTTCTCTATGGCGATCACATCAAGGCTACCGATGATGACGATGTCATCCGCGGCTGCTTCGCGACCGGTCCGTCCATCCGCAACACAGGACTGAACTTCCTCTCTGAGTTTGTTGCGACATTCGTTCTCGTATTCACACTCGCAAATATTCCGGGCCCTGCTGGTGCTTCCAATGTTTCCTGGGTTCTTGTTTACGGTGTAATCGTTGCCTGCGGCGCATCCTTCGGCGGACTTACCGGATATGCGATGAACATGGCAAGAGACAGTGCTCCGCGTCTTGCTTATCAGCTGCTTGCTCCGAACAAGGGCAAGAAGGATCCGGACTGGGCTTATGGCTGGATTCCTGCAGTTGCTCCGATTCTTGGTGCGATCTGCGCTTCCCTGCTGTTCAACGTACTTGCTGGACTCTGATCTGAAATCAGCGTAGAGACAAGATTGATCAACAACAAGCGATTTGTGTAACAAGCACATAAGCTGAGGAGTCGGCAGTTGCACTTATGCAGATCTGCCGCTCCTCTTTTCTGTCATTAAGGAAGACGGAAAGCCGTCACCTAACTATTTTTGAAAGGAACTCAAATACCATGTATGACGTAATTATCATCGGCGCCGGAGTTACGGGCAGCTCCGTTGCCAGAGAACTGTCACGTTACAACGCAAGTGTATGTGTACTTGAAAAATGTGAAGACGTCTGCGAAGGAACATCAAAAGCGAATTCAGCGATCGTTCATGCAGGATTCGATGCCGCTGAGGGATCTCTCATGGCAAAGATGAATGTCAGAGGAAACGAGCTGATGGGCAAGCTTGCCGAAGATCTCGATATTCCGTTCCGCAGAAACGGCGCAATGGTTGTATGCATTCACAAGGAAGCGCTCGACGGACTCAAGACACTCTATGACCGCGGCATTGCCAACGGCGTCAAGGATCTCAGAATTCTCTCCCGTGAAGAAGCACTGGAGATGGAGCCGAACCTGTCTGACAATGTCGAAGGCGCTCTGTATGCACCGACCAGCGGAATTATCTGCCCGTTCACTCTCAACATCGCGATGGCGGAAAACGCCTTTGTCAACGGTGTTGAATTCCGCTTCAACACAAAAGTCGAAGATATTCAGAAGGATGAAGAAGGAATCTGGCATCTGCGCACCAATAATGGTGAAGTCACTGCGAAGTATGTCGTAAACGCAGCCGGTGTCTACGCGGATACCATTCACAACATGGTAAGTGCAGACAAGATCAAGATCACGCCGAGACGCGGTGACTACTGCCTGCTTGACAAGGAAGTAGGTCATCATGTGGATAAGACGATCTTCCCGCAGCCGACCAACCTCGGCAAGGGTGTTCTTGTATCACCGACCATTCATGGCAATCTGATTGTTGGCCCTACCGCAGTGGATCTTGAAAACAAGGAAGGAAACAATACGACTGCGGCCGGCATCAGTGACCTGATCGCCAAGGCAAATGATCACGTAAAGAATCTGCCGATGCGCAAGGTCATTACAAGCTTCGCCGGACTCCGTGCGCATGAAGCCAATCATGAATTCATCATCCGGGAAGTGGAAGATGCGCCGCACTTCATCGACTGCGCAGGAATTGAGTCACCTGGACTGACTTCCTGCCCGGCAATCGGTGAATATGTCGGAGCCATGCTGAAGGAAAAGATGAACCTGACGGAAAAGGAAAACTGGATTTCCAAACGCAAGGGTATCCTGAATCCGCAGGATCTCAGCATCGAAGAGCGCAATGAGCTCATTAAGAAAGAACCTGCATACGGACAGATTATCTGCCGCTGCGAATCCATTTCGGAAGGCGAGATTCTGGATGCGATCCACAGACCTCTGGGCGCCCGCAGCCTTGACGGTGTCAAGCGCCGCACCCGTGCCGGAATGGGCAGATGCCAGGCTGGGTTCTGCTCACCGCGTGTCATGGAAATTCTCCATCGCGAGCTTGGACTTCCGTTAGAGGAAATAACCAAGAGCGGCGGACGCAGTAATATTGTTCTTGAAAGAACCAAGGGAACCAACGGAGGCGAATTATGATCTCATATGACATCGTAATCATCGGCGGCGGCCCGGCAGGCCTTGCGGCCGCAGTCTCCGCCAGAAAAGCCGGAATTGACAGAATTCTGATTCTGGAGCGTGACAAGGAACTCGGCGGTATTCTGAACCAGTGCATTCACAACGGGTTCGGACTCCATACCTTCAAGGAGGAACTGACCGGCCCGGAATATGCAGCGCGTTTCATTGATCAGGTTCTGGAAGAGAAGATCGAATATCGGCTGAATACCATGGTCATGGATATTTCCACGGACCGGGTTGTTACCGCAATGAGCCGTGCAGACGGCATGTATCAGATTCAGGCCGGCGCAGTCATCCTGGCAATGGGATGCCGTGAAAGGCCAAGAGGCGCACTGAATATTCCAGGCTACCGTCCTGCCGGTATTTTCTCAGCCGGTACCGCACAGCGTCTTGTCAATATCGAAGGCTACATGCCTGGACGTGAAGTAGTGATTCTTGGATCCGGTGACATCGGCCTGATCATGGCCAGACGCATGACGCTTGAAGGCGCCAAGGTCAAGGTGGTCGCAGAACTGCTGCCTTATTCCGGCGGTCTCAAGAGAAATATCGTGCAGTGTCTGAACGACTTCGATATTCCTCTGAAGCTTTCCCATACGGTTGTGGATATTGAAGGCAAGGAACATGTAACTGCTGTTACGATTGCCCAGGTTGACAGTAAGAATAAGCCGATTCCGGGAACGGAAGAGCGCTATACCTGCGATACCCTGCTGCTGTCCTGCGGTCTGATTCCGGAAAACGAGCTGTCCAACAAGGCAGGTGTTCAGATGAATCCTGTAACCAGCGGCCCGCTTGTCAACGAGAGTCTTGAAACCAGTATTCCGGGCGTATTCGCGTGCGGAAACGTCCTGCACGTACATGATCTGGTAGACTATGTTTCGGAAGAGGCAAAGAAAGCCGGTGAAAGCGCGGCGAAGTATGTGAAGGCAGGCGGCAGGGAAGCCGAAGGCGGACATGTGATTGCCGTGAAGGCAACAGACGGTGCCCGTTACACGGTTCCGACGACCATCAACACAGACAACATGGATGATCTTCTGACCGTCCGTTTCCGGGTTGGAAATGTATTCAAGAACGCTTTTGTCAGTGTTTATTTCGATGATGAGCGCGTCATGCACAACAAGAAGAGAATTCTTGCGCCGGGTGAAATGGAACAGATTATTCTCCAGAAGAAAAAGCTTGCGGAGAAGCCGGATCTGAAGACCATTACCATAAAGATTGAGGCTGAATGACATGGAAAAAAGAGAACTTACATGCATTGGCTGCCCGATGGGCTGCCAGATCACAGTAGAACTGGATAATGGTGAGGTTCTTTCTGTTACCGGAAATACCTGCGCGATCGGCGATAAGTATGCCAGAAATGAAGTGACGCATCCTGAGAGAACAGTTACTTCCACAGTTGTGGTAGACGGCGGAAAAGCACACAGAGTGTCCGTTAAGACCGCCGGTAATATTCCGAAGGATAAAATCTTCGAATGCATGAACGCGATCAATGCGGTCCGCGTCAATGCGCCGGTAAGGATCGGTGATGTTGTTCTTTCGGATGTTGCCGGTACCGGTGTGAACGTAGTAGCGACAAAGAACGTCGATTAACAGAGTACTGTGGGACCGTGCAGGGAATGGACGCTTGCACGGTCTTTTCTTTGTGATACAGTTACATAGGGGAGGTCAAAACAGATATGACAACCGCAAATAAACTGACATTACTTCGAATGGCACTGATTCCTGTTTTTCTTGGGGTGCTCTATGCCGGATTCCCCGGCTCCAGAATTGCCGCGCTGATTATTTTCATTGTGGCAAGCCTTACAGACCTGCTTGACGGATATATTGCCCGTCATTACAACCAGGTCACCAATTTCGGGAAATTCATGGATCCGCTGGCAGACAAGGTTCTTGTCATGTCCGCGATGTGCTGGTTTGTAGAAAAGGGACAGATGCCGGGCTGGGCTCTCGCTATTGTGCTTTTCCGGGAATTTGCAGTATCCGGAATGCGTCTTGTGGCAGTGGAACAGGGCAAGGTCATCGCGGCCGGAATGTCCGGAAAAATCAAAACGGCATCGACGATGGTGTGTCTCTGCCTGATGTTCCTTGATATTCCTGAGGCTCTGAATACGGTATGTGTGGCAGTGATTCTTGTGACAACCATCTACTCCGGTATTGAATACTTTGTGAAAAACGCAGATGTATTCAAGAACGCAGACTGAAAGAGGGGCGGAATGAAAGTATGCTGATGAAAGTGCTGGTCATTGTTCTCAGTTATCTGTTCGGTTCGATTCCATGGGCGTTGGTCATTGGCAAGGTATTCTATCACAAGGATATCCGCCAGTTCGGCTCCGGTAATCTCGGCGCATCCAACTCCGGAAGAGTGCTGGGCAAGCCTGCCGCGGTCGCGGTAACCATTCTGGATGGCAGTAAGGCACTGATTTCCATGATGATTGCGAATTCTCTGAGCCCGGACATGATTCCCTATGCCGGACTTGCCTGCTGCTTTGGACACTGCTTTCCGATCTTCGCGAATTTCAAGGGCGGGAAGGCAGTCGCTACCGCGTACGGATACCTGCTCGGACTTGCGGTCTTTATTAATCATTCCTGGTTCTGGCAGTTTCTTTTCCCGGTCATTCTGTTCTTTGTGATTCTGTATATCACCCGGATTGTTTCTGTTTCAAGCATGTCGGCGCTGGGAATAGAAGTGCTGGTAAGCTGGCTGATCATCCGTAATCCAATGAATGTCACGCTCTGTCTTCTTGTTCTGTGGCTGTTTATCTGCTACCGCCACAAGAGCAATATCGAGCGGATCCGGAACGGTACGGAATCAAAGATCAAGTGGATGGGCAAGCGGCCCTGGTAATCATCAGGATAAAAAAGCGGGCAATCCGCTTTTTATTGTGCTCAATAGCCGCGGGTAAGATTCACCTGCCGCTTCAGAGGCAGTCCTTCTGCGTAGTTCTTCAGATCCTCAAGAAACAGATCTGTGATCAGATCGACGGTATATGGAAGAGAGGTATTGCCGGCGCAGTGCGGTGTGATGATGAGGTTCGGACAGTCCCAGATCGCATCCTTTTCCGGAATCGGTTCTTCTTCAAAAACATCCAGCCCCGCGTAAAGGGTTCCTTCCCGAAGCCGTGAAATCAGTGCAGCCTGGTCGATGGCACTGCCTCTTCCGACGTTGATGAGAATCATTCCTTCCGGCATGAGGGAAAGGACGGAGGCGGAAATCAGATGTCTTGTTGCAGGTGTTTCAGGAAGGGCAAGGATGAGAATGTCCGTATCCGGAAGAATCAACGGCAGGCTTGTGGAAGGGATCACCTGATCAAAGACAGAATCCGGATTTTCAAGCGACTGATTGATGCCGGTAATGGAAGCGGGGGAGAACGCCCGCATCCGGATAGCGGTATTTCTGCCGATATCGCCGGTTCCGGCAATGACGATCCGGGATCCATAGAGGGATCGGACCGGAAGATCCCGTTTCCATTCATGCATGGAAATGATGCGGCGGTATTCCTCCTGCCTTCTCAGAATCTGAAGAGCGGTCAAGACAATGTGCTCTGAAATGGCGATGCCATAGGCGCCGGACGTATTGGAAAAAAGAACATCTTTCCTTCCGGCAAGAGGACTTTCCGCAAACCGGTCCATTCCTGCAAAAGGTGAACAGATCCATTTCGCATTGACTGCTTTTTCCGCAAGGAATACAGATTCGGAAAACAGTACCTCAGCCGCGGAAACGGCCTTTTCTGCCTCGTGATCGGAATTGAAAAACAGGACCTCAAAGCCGAGCTTTTCCGCGGTTTTATCAATTCTCCGGCGATGAGCCTCTGACAGGCCGCCAAAGGCGGAAACAATCGTTCGTTTCATAAGGGAGGACTCCTTTTTCATTATGTTCTGACTGTTGTTTTCTCCGTATCCTGACGGAGAGGATTCTGTAAGAAAAAAGCTGATCTGCCGGAGTCATCCGGACAGTTCAGCGGAAATCTTCTGATCACTTCAGGCAGCCTTCTGCATTTTTTTGCGGGAAGCTGTTTTTGTTCTTGCGACAGCCTTCTCCTGCGGCATGCGGATGAATGAAGCGGTTTCTGCTGGCTTTTCACCGCAGACGCTGCGGAGGATCTTCGGATAGACAGTAAGGGCAAACAATACCGGAATCATCTTTCCAATGAAGCGTCCCCAGTGCGCTCCGAACCAAAGATAAACAGTTGCCGGGGCAAACAGCTGCATCCATGCAAAGATCAATGCACCGCCGATACAGCTCATGATCGGAAGTTTCTGTGACCAGAATGGGATTTCATAATGGATGCGGTGACGTTCAATAAAGCTTCCCAGAAGCAGGCCGGCAAAGCCGCCGCATGCCGAGAAAGTATCGTTCATCATGACCTGGGGGTCTACCAGGAGTTTTCCATCGATGTAATCCATCGGATACGGTTTGAATATGATATAGAGGAGAACCGCCGCCAGAATGGGGATCCCGGCAAAGGTGAGCTTGTCGATCAGCGACTCCTTTCCTTTGATCTTTTCGCCGATATGACCGATGACGATGATCAGGAATACGGATTCGAAGATTCCGACAAAGACATCCTGAGGGGTGTGCACGCCAAGGAAGTTCCGCGAGAATCCGGTCAGAAGAATCATGATGACGCAGAAGATGGCCAGCTTTCGATTGGAATCCTTCGTCATCGCAGCGCTGGTTCCATACATGGTTGTCGCAACCATGCTATGACCGCTTGGAAAGGAATAACCGGTCGCGGCGACTTTGGAGTCCCCGGCCGGCTCTATCTGATCACTGCGGATCCATGGACGATATGCACAGACGGTCAGCTTGAGAATGCCGTTTACCACTTCCCCTGACCACAGTGTAGTGATGAACCGGTAGCCCCAGCTTTTATCAACACACCAGAAGATGAGATAGGGAAGTATCGGAAGAATATCGACAGCGAATTTCGAAATACTGTTGAACACTTCATCCAGAGCTCCGCCCATCGCGTTTCGAAGACCCTGCAGAAAAAGAAGATACATAAGATCCAGTGATAACATAAGACCCTCCTTAATAGTCGGAACATTGAAATTATAGCAGGTACCCAACTGCTCAAGACCTGTGATTTATCGAAAAAGGGACGATCAGCTTCCGATCATCTGGAATGCAGTAAGAGAATGCATGAATGAGAGTGATTCTGAAGAAGCCTTCTGGATTCTCTGGCAATAATCAGATGAAAGAACAGAAGCAGGTTCTGTCGGAACAGTGAATGGTTCGGATGGATCCTGCTTTCATTTTATAAAAAAACGGCTGCTGAGGGCAGCCGCTGGCTTTATCCTTTTACAAACGTGCGGACACGATCCGCGATGCCTTTGCCGTCAAGACCGAATTTGACAATCAGCTCGGCGGCAGTTCCGGATTCTCCATAACAGTCAGGAATACCGATCCGGGTCATCCGGACAGGAAGCTTTTCGCTGAGAACCTCAGCGACCGCGGAACCCAGTCCGCCGATAATGCTATGTTCTTCCGCAGTTACAACCTTTCCGGTTTTGGAGGCAGAGGCGATCAGAAGCTCTTCATCAATCGGCTTGATGGTGCAGATGTTGAGTACTTCGCAGTCAATGCCTTCTTCTTTCAGAATCTCTGCCGCATCGATCGCTGCGGCGACACAGATGCCGGTCGCGGCGATTGTGACATCACGGCCTTCCCGCATCACGGTGCCCTTGCCGATTTCAAACTTCATATCCGGCTGATTGAACACCGGCACCGCATAGCGGCCAAACCGCATATATACCGGGCCTTCATAATTCACAGCCGCCCGTACACAGGCTTCCGCTTCAACCGCATCGGAAGGATTCATGATAACCATGCCGGGAATGGATCTCATCAGTGCGATATCCTCAATGCACTGATGGCTGGCACCGTCTTCTCCGACCGTTATGCCGGCATGACTGGCCCCGATTTTGACGTTGAGATGCGGATAACCGATGGAGTTGCGGATCTGTTCATATGCCCGCCCCGAGGCAAACATCGCAAAGGAACTTGCGAACGGGATTTTTCCGGAAGCCGCAAGGCCTGCCGCGATGCACATCATATTTCCTTCGGCAATGCCGCAGTCGAAGAAGCGGTCCGGAAACTCCTTGGCAAAGAATCCGGTACGGGTGGAATCCTTGAGGTCGGCATCGAGTACGACAATATCCGGGTTTTCTGCGCCGAGTTTTGCCAGGGTCTTTCCATAGGCATCCCGGGTTGCGATTTTCTTGATTTCACTCATCTCTCTTCACCTCACAGTGTCTTCCCGATCTCTTCCAGATCATTCATCGCTACCTGATACAGCTCCTCGCCAGGGGCCTTTCCGTGCCATTCCGCACTGTCTTCCATATAGGAGACGCCTTTTCCCTTCAGGGTTCTGGCAAGAATCAGGGTTGGTTTCTCTTTGACGGTTTTCGCTTCGGCAAAAGCTGCACGGATCGCATCAAAGTCATGACCGTCAATTGTGATGACATGGAATCCGAACGCTTCGAACTTACTGTCCAGCGGGTAAGGGTTGTTGACATCGGAAATCTTTCCGTCGATCTGCAGATTGTTGTTATCAAGGATGACGGTCAGATTGTCCAGTTTTTTCGCGCTGGCAAACATCGCGGCCTCATATATCTGACCTTCCTGGCACTCTCCGTCTCCAAGCAGGGTGTATACCCGATAGTCCTTATGATCGATTTTTCCGGCAAGCGCCATACCGACAGCGGCGGAAAATCCCTGCCCGAGAGAACCGGTGCTCATATCCACTCCGGGAAGGTTGCGCATGGACGGATGACCCTGAAGCCTGGATCCAAGATGGCGGAGGGTCTTCAGTTCCTCGGGATCAAAATATCCCCGGTGTGCCATCGCTGCATACAATGCGGGAGCCGCGTGTCCCTTGGACAGAACAAACCGGTCCCGATCCGGCATATCCGGATTCTTCGGATCGATGTTCATCTCTTCAAAATAAAGATAGGTAATGATGTCCGCGGAAGAAAGACTGCCGCCAGGGTGACCTGCCTTGGCATGAAATGTTCCGGTGATGATTCCCTTTCTCACTTCGTTTGCGATTCTTTTCAGTTTTAAGTTCTCCATAATCATCCGTTTCCTTCATTTCTGTTCCGGTTCATTGCCATTCTAACCCTTTTGTTCCGGAACTTCCTACCTATGATGAACTAAATCATTGCGCAAAGCAAATTCTTTTTTCGGTTCTTTGCAGAGATTTCCTGAAACAGAACAAAAAACAGCCGGTTTCCAACGGCTGTTCTCAGTGCACCAGACAGGACTTGAACCTGCACGAATCTCTTCATACGCCCCTCAAGCGTACGTGTCTGCCATTCCACCACTGGTGCGTGCTAAGTCATTATATACATCTTGTGACGATTCGTCAAAGCATAATGTATAATTTTTCCATGAAATTATTGCGAAAGGCATTGATTCTGGCCGTATGTGCCCTGTTTATCTGCGGATGCGGCCGGAAAGACATAGAAAATGATCCGCTCGGCCCATCCTCTTTTGCCCCGATGGAGGATCTGGATCTCTGGTGTGATTATTTTTATCTGATAGATACGGATACCGGTCAGATCCTGATGGACAGGGGATCTACGGACCGGATGTTTCCGGCAAGCATGACCAAGGTCATGACTTCGATTCTGGCGATTGAAAAGATTCCGGATCCGGAAAATGTTGAGATTGAGTTTACCAGCGAGATGATGGAGGGACTGGTTGAGGCTTCAGCCAACCGGGCCGGGTTCGTGGTAGGCGACAAGCCGACCGCCCTGGATCATATTTACGGAGATCTGCTTCCAAGCGGCGCTGACTGTTCCCGGGCGTTAGCGTTCTATATATCCGGCAGTGAAGAAGCGTTTGTCCGGCTTATGAACCAGAAGGCGGAACAGCTCGGCATGAAGGATACCCATTTTGTGAATACCTCCGGCCTTCATGACGATGATCATTACACTACCTGCCGGGATATGATGAAGCTTTATCTGTACTGCATGGAAAATCCGCTTTTCATGGAAATCATCACGACGGAAAACCATACTTCCGTTCCGGTCGCGCACTTTCCAAGAGGACTCGGCATGGTGAATTTCGTGCTGATGTATATCAATCAGGAACATCCTCAGTTTTCCCATAACTACAGCATCCCCGGGTTTATCGGCGGAAAGAGCGGATATACGATCGAAGGACAGTATACCCTTGTCTCAAACGCAGAGGTGAACGGGATGAATCTTGCCCTGGTCAACGCGCATGGATACAAGGAAGCACATTATCCGGCAAGCATTGAGGATGCCTCGGTGATTTACAACTGGTACCGCACCCATTTCGCGAGACGCACCCCTGTCAAGAAAGGGGATGTCTGGGGAGTTCTTCCGGTCCGCAATACGATGAACACCGAGGTTGAGATCGTTGTCGATGACAGCGTGACCCTGGATCTTCCATCGGATGATGAGAATGTGCATTTATACGCGGTTCTTCCCGACGCGCTCAGTGCGCCGCTTGCGGAAGGGGAGAAGGCAGGGACTCTGGAAATCTATGCCTATGATCAGAAAATGGGTGAAGTGAGCCTTTTGGTAAAGGAAAGCAGGGAGTTTTCCATGATGGGTGCCTTCAACACCCTGCTGGAGGATCTCTCCAATGGCCGGGTGTGGATTTTTTCGGTGGTGCTTCTTGGAATTCTGCTTCTGCTGGTATGTCAGGTGCTTTACCGGGTGCTGCGGCCGGTGAAAAAGAAGAAACCGGCGAAAAAACGTACCGTAAAGAAGAAACAGACGGAAGAAGCGAAAAAGGAGAAAGAGAGGAAGTCAGAGAGTCATCCGGCATCTTCTGAACCGCGGAAGGAAGAAGAAAAAGAAGTGGAAGGCGGAGATACCATCCGTTTCAGGCCCTGAGCGGAATGTGTTTTTCAGCGAAAAGAACGGGAATCGGGCGGTTGCGGTTGTCAAACCCCGGTGTGCATCCTATAATAAGGAACGTTTTGAGGGTGAACGGATATGGACTATCAGAAGATTATCAACATAGCAGTGATTGCACATGTCGACGCGGGCAAATCCACGCTGGTCGACGCATTTCTCAAACAGAGCCATGTTTTCAAGGACAATGAGAAGGTCGTGGACTGTGTCATGGATTCCAACGCGCTGGAGCGTGAGCGCGGTATTACGATATATTCCAAGAACTGCTCTGTAACTTATAAGGATTATAAGATCAATATTGTCGATACTCCGGGCCATGCGGATTTCTCAAGCGAAGTGGAACGCATTATCCGTACGGTCGATACGGTTATTCTTCTGGTCGATTCCAGCGAAGGACCGATGCCGCAGACACGGTTTGTTCTTCAGAAGAGCCTTGAGATCGGTCTGCGTCCGATTCTTCTGATCAATAAGATGGACAAGCCGGATCAAAGAGCCAATGAGGTCATCGATGAGGTCTATGATCTGTTTCTGGACCTCAACGCGGCGGATGATCAGCTGGACTTCCCGATTCTGTACGGCGTTGCCCGTCAGGGAATTGTCCGCTACAACTGGGATTCGGAAACCAATGAGGATATCACCCCGCTGTTTGAAACAATTATTCACCATGCCCAGGCATATCCTGACCTGATGAATGAACCGGTGCAGATGCAGGTCTGCGCTCTTGCGTATGATGATTATATCGGCCGTCTTGGAATCGGTCGGATCTATTCCGGAACCCTGAAGGAAGCGACCACCTATTCCGTATGCAACCGGTCGGGCAAGGAAGGAAAAGGAAAGACCAACCAGGTATTTGTTTATAAGGGACTGAGCCGGGTGCCGGTTCCGGAAGCTCAGTGCGGCGAGATTGTCATGATTTCCGGAATTCCTGACATTTCCATCGGTGATACGCTGTGTCCGGAAGGAACCGCGGATCCGATGCCGATCATCAGGATTGAAGAGCCGACGCTGTCCATGAATTTCATGGTCAACGACAGCCCGTTTGCCGGAAAGACCGGCAAATATGTCACCTCCCGCAATATCCGCGAGCGTCTGGAAAAGGAACTTGAGGTCAATGTCGGTCTCAGAGTGGAGGAGACGGATTCCACGGACACCTTCAAGGTCAGCGGCCGCGGAGAGCTCCATCTCACAATTCTGCTTGAACAGATGCGCCGGGAAGGCTATGAGGTGGCTGTTTCAAGACCGGAAGTGATTCTGAAGAAGATCGACGGAGTGACCTGTGAGCCGATTGAGGAGGTCGTCTGTGATGTGCCGAATGAGTACAGCGGGACGGTGATCTCCGCTCTCAATATCCGCAAGGGCATGCTGCAGAACATGGAGGATGAGGGCTCCTATACCCGCATCACCTACACGGTTCCTACCCGCGGTCTTATCGGCTATCGAAGTGATTTCATCAACACCACCCATGGCGAAGGAACCATGGTTCAGAGACTGGCAGGCTATGAGCCATGGAAGGGTGAGATTCCCCAGCGGGAAAACGGCGCTCTGATTTCTACTGAAACCGGAGGAGCGATGACCTACGCGCTCTGGAATATTCAGGAACGAGGACAGCTGTTCATCGGCGCGCAGACTCCGGTCTATGAGGGCATGATCATCGGTATGTCCGCGAAGAACCGGGATATGACGGTCAATCCGATTAAAAACAAGAAGATGACCGCGGTGCGCTCCACCGGCAACGATGAAGCGATGAAGCTGGTTCCTCCGAAAATTCTCACTCTGGAACAGGCAATTGAATTCATTAACGATGATGAGCTTGTTGAGATTACGCCGACCGACATCCGGGTCAGGAAAAAATATCTGACCATCATCGACAGAAGACGGCACGCGCGTGAACTCGGCAAACTGGAGGATGAGGAAAGCGACTGATCAGAAATCCGGCAGAAATGCCGTTTTTCTTTTTTGCCGAAGAAGTACGGGCGGATCGAAACACTGCCGGCTGATTCATTGAATACCGAATGAGCTGCGCAGTAAAAAGACAAAGGGAAAGAAAATTGTCCGGATCCGTACCGTCTTTGCGGAAAGCGGATTATGATTACAGAAAGGAAGTTCAGGTATGAAAGGTCTGTCCGGATTTGTGCTGAAATGGATTGCGATGATCACCATGGTTGTGGATCATGTCGGTCTGCATTTTATGAATAATATGCGCATGATGCGTTTTATCGGCCGGATTTCCCTGCCGATCTATGCCTGGTTTGTCGCTGAAAGCGTACATGCGACGCAGATGCGCCATACCGAGGTGAGCCATGCGGTCCGGCTGTTTCTGCTTGCGGTGGTCAGCGAAATTCCATATGACCTGTTCTTCAGCGGTGCGTATTACATCCCTGGAAAAGGAAATGTTGTGTTTACCATTTTCATTGGTTATCTTGTCTGTGTACTGATGAACCGGACAAAGGCAGTGCCGCTGAAGCTTCTGATTCTGCTGGCTGGATGCTGGGTTGCGGAATACTTCCATTTCAGCTATCGGTTTGTCGGAGTCCTGCTGATCGTGGCGTTTGATCTTCTGCAGACCCATAGCCGGAAAACAGGGAAAAAACAGCCTGTCCTTCTTTTTGTGATTCTTTTCCTTTACGTTCTTTATTATGTGATTCATAATGCCAGGCCGCAGACGCTGCCGGGGATTGTGTCGGGATTTCTCCGACACAACTGGTCACAGACAGGGGCTCTGATTTCCGGACTGTTTCTTCTCTTCTATAACGGAAAACGGGGGCCGGCGACGAAATGGTTCACATGGCTGTTCCGGCTGTTCTATCCTCTGCATCTGATTGTCTTACTGGTAATGGAAAAATATCTCTTTTTGTGAATAAAAAAAGCGCCCTGGCTCTCACAATAAAATATTATAGCATATTAATTTGTAAATGTAAGGGCTTTCAATCACAAATAAAATCGATTATTAAATAGTTGAACAAGGATCCGATTAAGAGTTACAGAATGATCCGGGAGGTCAAAGATGGGACCAGGAATTCATGGAGGCAGCGCCATCTGACGATGAGCCTGCGTTAACAATACGGAAAACGTCTCTGTTTCAGAGGAAACAGGTGGTCCAGCAGACAGGCACGACGTACCGCAGATACGGTCAGTCTGATCCGGAGCTTGAGGCAGCAGCCGATTCTGCCGGGCGAAAGGACAGAAGGACCGGAAACACAGAAATATCTCCCTCGCAAGTGGATACTCTGCGGTAAGAGATCAGTTCCGCGATACGAAACAACACCGGGAGCGGAATGCATCTTTCTGACGGGAGGACACAAAGTTTTCCAAAGAATGAGAGGCTGACAACAGGAATCAGGAGACCTGCAGTACATGCGGGTCTCTCTTTTTTAGGTACACCCGGCATGGGTGTTGGCTGGACGGTGAAAGTCCGTTGCGCGTTGGCAATGAGCAGTAGAGCGCTAGCCGAAGGCAAGGAGGGCACCGTGAGGTGGCTCACATATGATGGGCTATAAACACTTCTGGAGGAAGCCGGATGCGAAATCACAAAAGAGGTTTCGCGGGCAAATTCTCGGGCCTACGAACAGAAACCGGATATAAGGCTGTTAGTTGGGATGAGCGTGCCGAACAACGTGAAGTCCAGGTTGCCAGACGAAACAGTAAATCCGGAGGCCACATGAGAAGAAAGTCATCACTCTTCTCCGGGGAGATTTCATCGACGCCCAATCGAGGTGAAGAACGTCACGCAGAGGAAGCGCAGTAACAACGAACGATGAGAAGACAGCAGAAGCCATAGTAGTGATGAAGCTCCTGTAATGGTAGTGTAGCGAAGGGCTGAACAGGCGGTACTCAAGGCACTGGAATACATGAATGACAGTTGCGACTGGATTGTCGATCTGGACTTATCCAAATTCTTCGACAACGTGAATCAGGACATACTTATGATTCTGGTCCACAAGGTGATCAAAGATCCGGATGTAGAATCACTCATGACTTATAAACAAATGAATTAATTCCGGTTTGCCGGGATACCGATAATAATTGATTTTTTAAATCTGTCTTGAAAACAATTTTTAATCAACTTAACCTGCTCTTAGGACGTCC
>CAMNFS010000057.1 GCA_946537255.1 uncultured Erysipelotrichaceae bacterium | reverse complement strand
TTGAAGCGTGCTCTAGGATAATAATCCCCTCATCCCCTTCTGTCAACTGTTTTTTTAAAAACTTTTTTCAGACCGTTTTCCGGGTGGTTCCCGGAAGCTTCTCAGAAGGTTTTTCCGCCTGCGCGGTCATTCTTATGTACGTTTCTGTTTCCGGAATCCACGGCGGATTCATTCTTTTTTTGAAGGTCGTGATTTCTTGCTGCATTTGAAAGGTATGAAAAACCTCCGGTTCATACCGAGAGGTTCATTGCCTGATATTTCCGATAGTATTCTTCAATGCATTCCTGATTGAACGGATCCGTGCCCGCATCCATTTCATCAATCAGCAGGGTAACCGACCGCTCCACAATTCTCATGATGCTTTCCGGATAATGCATTTCCTTTGCATGCATGTTGTACTCATTTTCATCGAGAATCTGATAGGAGAGATCCGGATAGAGTTTGATATCAAGATCGTAATCGATGTTTTTGATGGCCTCTCCGTCATAGAGACTCGGCGAAGCAAGATTGCAGTAGTAATAAATCCCGGATTTTCTGAGCATCGCAATGACGTTATACCACTTGCGCGTCCAGTAGAAGCAGACCGCCGGCTCCCGTGTAAACCACTTGCGCCCGTCTCCTTCAATCACCCAGGCTTTGTTTGTCACCGCGATATATCGGTCCTGATCCGCTTCCAGAACAAAGGCCTTGCACCAGGTACGGTGCAGACTGCCGTTGTGTTTGAAGCTCTGAACATATACCTCTGTTCCTACTTCCGGAAGAAGCAGGTTGTTTTGCGTTCCTGACATGTGCTTTATTGTACTACAGATCATCTTTTGTGTACGCATAATAAAACCGGACATCCGCTGTCCGGTTAAGGTCAGGAGATCAGTTTCATTCTCTTGAGATGTTTCAGAAGAATCGGCGCCAGAATGACGCACACCACGCAGGTCGCAAGGTTATACCAGAGGTTATAGCTGAGGGAATAGACCCAGGCCGCACCCGATCCGGCTACTCCGTTTTCAGGCGGCCAGAAGTAAACGCCGGAAAGAACCGTAGATGCATATTTCAGAATCATCGCGATCACAACGCCCAGAATGTAACGGTTTTTTCCTTTCGCGAAGAGATCCGCCGCTCCGGCTGCGGCAAGCGGAAGAATGTAATCCAGAAGATACTGCATCGGATTCAGATACCAGTTCGCTCCTCCAAGAATGAGTTCTGCCAGCCAGGAAAGCATGGAAACCGCAATCCCTTTTTTCCATCCGAGATGGAAAGACGCGACGAACAGAACAGCAAACTGCAGTTCAATGGATCCGCCCTGCGGCATCTGCAGAAACGGAACAAGCTTTCCGAGATACCAGAAGACGATATAAAGGGCAACATACAAAGCCATGAAGGTCAGTTCACGCGTTTTCTCATTTTTCATAAAAAATACACCTCCGTTTCTGAGGCGTAAGGAATTTCAATCCGAGGAACTCCCTACGCTAGCGTTAACTAGATCAGGTGATAAGGGTATGATCTCAGCTTTTCAGCACCCCTGTTCACGGGATTCATTATAACACCGAATCCATGATAAAGTGAAACCATGGAACTCATTAATCTGCAGATCCGGGCACTGCTGGAAGAGCCCGATATGATTGCCGCCCTGGCCAATGTCAGTGCCTGTATCTTCGAACAGTGGAATGGCCTGAACTGGGCTGGATTCTACCTCGTAAAAAACGGTGAGCTCGTGCTTGGCCCGTTCCAGGGCAGAACCGCGTGCACGCACATCCCCTTTGACCGCGGTGTATGCGGTCTGACCTTCACTTCAAAACTTCCTCAGCGAATCCAGGATGTACTTTCCTTCCCTGGCCATATTGCCTGCGACAGTGCCAGCCGCAGTGAGCTCTGTGTCCCTGTGCTTGTCAGAGGAGAGTGTGTGATGGAAATTGATCTTGACGCCCCTGTTGAAGGTTACTTCACGGAAGAAATGGAAAAAGAAATGCTGCAGGCGGCGGAAGACATCGCTTCAGCATATCTGCAGCATCACTGGTAATTATCGATACAGATCATAAATCGCATTTTTTTCAAAATAGCGGGTAGCCTCATCCACAGCGGCACTCACCGGGAAAACCTGAATCCGGCACGAAGTATTCAGCATGATTTCACGGATCAGGTTTTTCTTTGTCAGCTGAGCGCGGATCTTTTCAAAATCACTGCTGTCAATATCCAGATCCAGATATCGCTTCCAGTTTCTTCTGCCATCCACCAGCGTACAGGAGGAGCGGATGATAATCGGGCGGCACTCGGTCCGATACTCCGCAAGATGCAGGCAGGTTGCCGTAGATAAATCGGTTCCGATCAGAAGCACGTATCCCTTCAGCTCATACATTCTCGCGGCCGGAGATTCTTCTGCCAGAGGAAAATGCATGGACTGCCGGTTGCACAGCAGCTTCGCATATCTGCCCCAGGCTGCAAATGAGACCGCCGGGTGGTTGGAATAAATGACATTTCTGCGGTGGCGGAAGTTCTCCGCAACCTTGCCCATATAACAGAGATCGGTATTCTCCGGATTATATGCAGGCATGCTGTCGCGGATTTCCTGCCAGAGCGAAGGGAGTACCGGCGGATTCACCCATTCAGAGGGGTCGGTATTATCGGCTGTCTGGGTAGCCATCAGAAGCGTTCCGCCGTCAGTGATCAGATCCATGATCGCATCCACAACCGTACGGGCACCGCCCGCCACGTAGCCGAGGGATGACAGGGAAACATGTGCCTCCAGAATCATATTGCGCCCGATCCCGACAGATTCCAGGGCCTGTGTAAGACTTTCTTTGGTAATAACTGTTTCTATCAATTCATCCTGTTTTTTCATTCCATTCCGCTCTTCAGTTTCTTTCACAGATTTCCTGTTCCTGAAAAGGAACCGTTCTCTGTTCTGCATAACAACGATATTCTACCACTGTGTTTTTTTCAGTTGTAGAGCTTTCGGACACCCTTCAGACTTTCCGAGAGATCCTCGATTGCTTTCGTCACTTCCTCATTCGAAAACTTTCCGGACTTCAGAAGCATATAAGCTTTCAGAAGCCGTTCCTTCAGCAGGTTCTGAGCCGGCTGTTCCACGCTTGAAAGATCAATGCCGTTGCAGGAGCGTATCATTTCATCCAGAATCACTGCCTTTTTCGCAGCCTCATGTTCTTCCCGGGTATGTTCAAACAGCCTCCTTATCGTCCAGTCCTGATTTGTTTCCGTGCGCATGATCTTGATTCCCTCAAACTCACAGCCGGATTTTCTCAGCACGGTCAGATATTCAACCAGATCCTTCACCGTCATTCCATCCGCAATCAGATACGGCAGATCAAATTCACAGTGCCGGGCAGGAAAATCCTCCTGTTTTTCCATCAGAGAGCCAAGTTTTTCCTCCAGCACATCATCCCCGATGATCGAAGTCATAATTCCCAGCTCATCCGCAATCGCTTCTGCTCTTGAAAGCAATGGCTCATCGAGTCCATATATCATCAACTTTTTCACACCTGAATTGTACAGGATTTCCATCCCGGAATCGAATCCTGTGTTCTGTTTCTTTTTTCTTCCCATCGACAGTCCTGTCCCTGGCCTGCCTTTCCCGGTATCCGAAGATGACATTTTTTTCGCTCATGAAAAAGGTTATAATAGCGATAAGTCAGGAGCCCACTACAATGATGAATATTTATGAAAGCGCTGAGGATTACCTCGAAGCGATCCTCATGCTTCAGGAACGGAAAGGAAACGTTCATTCCATCGATATCGCCGAAGAAAAAGGATACTCGAAAGCCAGTGTGAGCATTGCGATGAAAAAACTCCGTGAGAACGGTTATATTTCCATGGATAAAACAGGAGTGATCAAGCTTCTGAAGCCGGGACGCGTCGTTGCCGAAAGAATCTATGAGCGCCATAAAGTGCTGACTGAACTGTTCGAAAAACTCGGTGTCAGCTCCGAGATCGCCGCAAAGGATGCATGCAAGGTTGAGCATGATCTGAGCGAAGAAACCTTTGAAGCGCTGAAGACATACTCCGCAAAACTGTAGGCACGAAAAAAAGGCATTCCAGCCTTTCATGTACTGCATCTCTCAGGACTGTTCCGCAGTCCTTTTTTCTGTGCTGTTTTCAGTCTGATGATTCTTCCAGATCATGCGCGCAAACCATGCGGTTCCAAGAGCCATAAGCGCAATCAGCACTTCCGCAGCCGGGATCGGCATCGTACCCGCAAAGATCACAGAAAGAAAATCCACCAGCGCATGAAGTTCTACCGAAAGAAGCAATAGCCGCCGATCCTGATCCGGATACTTTACCGAGTAAAAAACAAGGACGGAAAGGGATAGCTGAATCACAAGGGCGGAAATCCGTTCCAGTATGGAAAACAGATACATGTAGGCAGGTGTATTGGCAAGCGTATTCACAATCTGTCCGACAGCAGATGCCTGTTCCGGACTGAGCCCGTTCATCAGCGCAGAGGAACCGGAAGTGTTGATTGTCAGGGCGTAGACAAGATTGGATGCCATGGTTACCGTAAGCAGATTGAACATTTCACTGCCGCCATGTCCCGCTCCGTACATCAATGCATTCACATCTTCATCCAGGTGGTCCCGAAGAAGCCTGGACCAGCAGAAATACCGGGCCAGTTCCTCGAACAATCCGGCAATCAGACCGCCATACAGGGCGTAAAAAAACAGATTGCCGTTCAGAACCGGACCCAGCGGAGAATTCAGAACCGCAGTGTGAAACAGCCGTTCCAGCACCATTACCACCGCAAAAAAGGCAATCCATCCGACAAGGAACGGTTTGAGATCTGCGTGCTTCTTTTTCTTCAGATACAGAAACAGGGCAACCGGCACAGCAATCCCTGCGATCAACGCTGCGATAATCATCACTGTGGATGCCGGACTGATCTGTTTTTCCATGCCTAAGGCCTCCTTTATCACAAATAAAAGCTCAGTAATTAAAAGCTTCAAGCACCTCTTCGGCAAAGGCTTCCGCCTCGAAGCATTCCTTTCTTCCCGGCATATTCTTATTCAGAAACAGGAATTTTCCTTTCAGCAGCAGATGCTTCGGATAAAGCTGAATTCCCTTATGTTCCAGCAGATTGACCGCCAGCTCCATATGATCCTTTCCGGAAGCGCTCGTTGAAAAAAGCGCAGCTCCCTTGATCGTATTGGCAGGAAGCTGATCCAGATAATCAAGGACGGAATTATCCGGCTTGCCGCCGTATACTCCCATTCCGACAAACAGCAGGTCGGTCCCCGAAATATTGTGGGGTTTATGAATATCGATTGCCTGTACCTGACACACCCCCGCGATCGCTTCTGCGATTCTGCGGGTGTTGCCGCTGCGTGACTGATAGATCACATTGATTACTGTCATATGCAAATAACGGCTCAACCCCGGCCATCCGGCGGTATGATTCAGCCGTCTCCTTTCAGTGAATACTTTTGTCTTTTTTACTTGTCCTGCAGAATGGATTCCAGAAGGCTGTTAAGAACAGTCAGTATAATGGAAACCCAGATGGCAGAACCAAATGAAGAAATGCTGGAGCCGCTGTTCAGATAAAAAGCCAGATAAAGAACAGCTCCATTGATAACCAGGGAAAAAAGGCCGGCTGTCAGAATCGTAATCGGCAGGGAAACGACCTTAAGAAACGGTTTGACCGTGGAGTTCAGTACTGCCAGTGCCAGAGCGGTGAGAATCACCGATAATCCATCCCGAAAACTGATGGATTCAGAAAAATAATCAATAACCCAGAGTGAAACGGAATTCAGAATCACTCTTCTTAAAAGTTTCTTCATACCAAAGAATTTAATTCACTTCCTTACATAAAACAATCAAAACATTGTCGAATTCACAAAGAATTCAGAGAAAAGTACCATGATCCGTTCTCCATGCCGATTCATTTCCTGATAGAACCCGATTCAAAGAATGCCATAAGGCAATTCGGGCCTTTTCTGAGCGGGAAATGTCACGCAGCTGTAAGATGGACTGACCTTACTCCTTTGGCGGAGCGAGCGACAGGAAAAGCCGGATCGCCGGGGGAAGCAGCAGCACCCCGACCAGCACCGCGATACAGAACAGATCAAAAATGCCCCGGAAGCCGCCGGTTTTTTCAACAATTCCGGGTTCTGCCTCCACCGTCTGTATTTTTTTCGATGCCGGAGCGGTACCGATGAGATCCCCGTTCATCAGAAAGTGGACCTCCGCACTGATCCGTTCCGGCTCGGATGCCTTTTCATTCATCACGACAATTTCGGAGGTGAGCCCATCCGGGTCCATTTCCTTCGGCATCAGCACCGAAAAACTGCTGTCCGCCGAGAAAGTGACATCCGCAACATGCTTTCCGTCCTTCATTACCTCAACCGTTTTTGTTCCGATGTCGGCCGGTGTAATGGTTACTGTCTGTGCGTTCTGAAATCCGTATTCGAATATCTTCACAATATCCCGATAAGCGCTGTCAGCAGTTTCTTCCTGAAGCACTACTGCGATCAAAGAGGTTGCCCCGCGCTTCGCGCTTGCCGCAAGAACAAATCCTCCGGAAGCCGTGCTGCCGATCTTGCCGCCGGTGATATCCTCATAGGCGTATTGCCCGCTCCGCAGCAGTTCACAATCCTGCGCAATTGCCCGGCTCTGCGGCTGCTTGTTCGTGGGACTGATGGAATATCCGCTGGCCCCGAAGATCTTCCGGAAACTTTCGTTTCTGATCGCCTGCCGGGTAATCATGGCGATATCGTAGGCCGTGGAACGATTCCCCTCGCCTGTATACCCGAAAATATTGTCAAATTTCGTATTCGCAAGCTTCATGGATTCCGCTTCCGCGTTCATCCGCTGTACGAATCCCTCCTGGGAAAGCGCTGCCGCCTCGGCAAGCATGGCAGCGGTGTCGTTCGCTGATGCCAGCATTGTCGCATATTCACAATCCAGAGCGCTCAGCGTTTCCCCTTCCTGAATCCAGAGCACTCCCTGGTTATGGTCGTAGGTCTGAAACGCCTCCGAAGACATCGTGATCTGCTGACTTTCCGACACAGACTGCATCGCGACATAGACCGTCATGATTTTCGTGAGGGAAGCGGGATCTCTCTGCGTATCGGCGTGTGAATCAAACAGCACCTTGCCGGAATCTGCGTCAATCAGAACCGCATAGTCGGTACTGATATCGATCAGCTTCTTCTCCTCTTCTTCCTCGGCTGTCGTTGTTTCCTGTGCCCCTTCCTGCGCGGTTTCTTCCGGAGTGGGTGATGGGGACTCCTCCGCGTAAACCGGCAGAAAAGCGAGGAAAACAGAAATAAAACCCGTAATAAGTTTTCTCATACGGGTTTTATTCTATCATTCCAGAATGATTTTTCTCAGGCAATCCTTACACCTTTCTCGCAATTCGAAGAAGCCGCATGGAATTCAGAACACACAGCATGGCAACACCGGTATCCGCAAAGATTGCCCACCACATATTGGCTATTCCAAAGGCTCCCAGAATCAGGGTAATAACCTTGATCGCAATGGCACCGTAGATATTTTCCTTTACCACCCTGAGAATTCTTCTTGAAGATGTAATTGCAAGAGGAATTTTGGAAAGAGCGTCGTCCATGATGACAATATCCGCCGCTTCTATTGCCGCATCACTGCCCATGGCACCCATCGCGATGCCAAGATCCGCTCCGGCAAGCACCGGCGCATCATTGACACCGTCACCGACAAATCCCGTCAGTGCCTTATCCCGCAGTTCCTTCACCCGGTTCACCTTATCCTCCGGCAGACAGCCTCCGTGTATTTCGTCCATACCGAGCTTCTGACCGGCTTTTTCAGCGATTTCCCTGTTGTCTCCGGATACCATGATGCATCTGACACCGCTTTTCTGAAGCGACTGGACTGTGGAAAGTGCGTCTTTCTTCAACGCGTCCTCCAGTACAATACAGCCAAGGTAAACCCCGTTTTCGGCAATATGAACCTTTGTGCCGGGGAGTGCGTTTTCTTCGCAGGCAATTCCATGATCCTTCATCAGACGGATGTTTCCGGCAAGAACGGTTCTTCCGTCCACATCCGCTGAAAGACCGCGGCCGGCGATTTCCTGAACGCCTGAGATTCTCGCCTCATCTATCGTTCCTTTATAGGACCGGCGGATTCCCTCAGCAATCGGATGGGTAGAGAATGCTTCCGCATACGCGGCGCATTCCAGCGTCTTTTCCGGATCGGAGGATCCGGTGATTTCTGTTACTTCAAAGATTCCGGAGGTCAGAGTACCTGTCTTATCAAAAACCATCTGTCTGACATTTGCCAGCGGTTCTATCAGATTTGCACCCTTGACAAGAACCCCCTTGGAGGAAAGACCGCCGATTCCGGCAAAGAAGGACAGCGGAACCGAAATCACAAGAGCGCATGGGCAGGAGATGACAAGAAAGGTACAGGCTCGGTATACACCCTCCCGGACATCTCCGGTCACAATCGCGACAATCACCGCAACGACAGCGGCGGAACAGACAACAGCAGGCGTATAGATTCTGGAAAACCTGGTAATGAAGTTTTCCGCTTCGGCTTTTCTGCTGTCCTGGTTTTCAACAAGTTCCAGAATTCTGGCAACGGTGCTTTCACTGTATTCCTTTGTCACTTTGATTTCCAGAACTCCGGTTTCATTGACCGTACCGCTGATCACCGCGTCACCCTGATCCACATCCGTCATTTTGGATTCGCCAGTCAGGGAAGCAGTGTTCAGGGAAGAAGCTCCCGAAACCACTACTCCGTCCAGAGGAATCCGCTCACCGGGTTTTACCCGGATGATTTCTCCGACCCGTACTTCCTCAGGATCCACGGCAGTAAATACACCGTTCCGCTTTACCGCAGCGATATCCGGACGGATATCCATCAGGTCGCCGATGGAACGCCGGCTGCGCCGTACCGCAAGATCCTGAAAGTATTCTCCGATCTGATAAAACAGCATGACTCCGGCAGCTTCTCTGAAGTCTTTCAGATACATCGCCGCAAATGTTGCGACAGTCATCAGAAAATGTTCATCAAAAATCTGTCCTCTTCCGATTCCTTTGAATGCTTTGTAAACCACATCATAGCCAAGAATCAAATAGGCAAGAAGGGATACGAAATCAGACGCAGGTTTTCCCATAAACAGGGAGATCAGAAACAGGATTGTACCTGCGAAAAGACGGAGTATTTTCTTTCTGTCCGCTCTGTCTTCTCTTTTCGCATCGGCTTTGTTTCCGCTTTCTTCCACAGATCCAACCGTTGCGTCCGGCTCGGTCTCCGCCACAACTTCCCGGATCCGCTTTTCCGCCTCAGAAGGATCTTCCGCATCATAGGTCAGAAGGGAATTGATAAAGGAAAACCGGACATTGGAAATACCGTTCAGCTCCCCGATTTTACGTTCCAGTTCCGCGGCGCAGTCCGCACAGTCCACGTTTTTGATCGAAAGACGGCAGGCGCCAACAGAAGCGCTGCTTCCCGTCTGAGACGGTGCGCGGTCTTCCTCATGATGTTCCGCATGCAGATGCCGGTGGCCTTTGAAGACTACTTCCGCTTCCGGCTCTTCCCTGGCCACTATGGCACGCATTTCCTCTTCGATCCGTTTTCCCTCATCATGATCACATTCATAGACAAGGCTGTTTTTCATGAAGTTCAGTGAAACGTTCCGGATTCCTTCGATCCCGGCAATCTTTCCTTCCAGTTTGGCAGCGCAGTCCGCGCAGTCAATACCGGTGATTTCAAACCGATAGGAAGCTTCTTCCTCATGGTGTTCATGTTCATGACAATGGCAATGACCGGATTCATGATCATGTTCCGCTTCCTCATGATGTTCCGCATGCAGATGCCGGTGGCCTTTGGAGACTACTTCCGCTTCCGGCTCTTCCCTGGCCACTATGGCACGCATTTCCTCTTCGATCCGTTTTCCCTCATCATGATCACATTCATAGACAAGGCTGTTTTTCATGAAGTTCAGTGAAACGTTCCGGATTCCTTCGATCCCGGCAATCTTTCCTTCCAGTTTGGCAGCGCAGTCCGCGCAGTCAATACCGGTGATTTCATATCTGTATGACGCTGTCTCACTCATATTTCCGCCCTCTTCATATGAACAGTTGTTCATATGTTCTAAAATAATGGTAGTACTGCTGTATGTGCTTGTCAATACATCTTATCCCCCTTTAGCCAGAACTTCCTCCACCCGGCATGTTCAAAGGGATTCCGAGGATTTTCAGGGTTTTTGCAAAAGAAAACTCCCGCATCTTCTGCGGAAGTATTCCTGCCTTCTATTTTCCGGTGACTCAGTGCCCTTCTTTGCGAAGAAGCTCTTCTTTATTGAGAATCTGCGTGAGCTCTGTGCTCTTCAGCTTTTCCTCATATTCCTTTTCCGCCGCCTCAAGTTTTTTCAGTAATTCATCCAGTTCGTTGTTGGTTACTTTTGACATTCAATTACCTCCGAATCGATGCCATTTTAGCACTGCTTTTTTTTAGAAAAACCCTTGAAATATTCCGAAAACGTGGATCAGGCTTATTCATGCAGATATTTCCTGTTCCGCTGTTTTCAGACCGCGGTGCGGCGGTCTGGATCAAAGTCTGTCAGGTCTCTCATAACCTCTGAGGCAATCAGAATTCCGGCTGCCGGCGGTACGAAAGCGGTTGATCCGGGAACATATCTTCCCTGTGCGTTCTTCTCACTGTTTTCATTATGAAGCGGCTTTAAGGGCAGCTGGGTGGAACAGCACACCTTAAGCTCCGTAATTCCGCGTTTTTTCAGCTCCCGCCGCATGATTCTGGCAAGCGGGTCATTGCGCGTTTCTGAAAGATTCATGATGCGAAGAAAGGAGGGATCCACACGGTTTCCGCATCCCATGGCGGAAATCAAAGGGATATGGTATTTCTTCGCCTGCTCCGCAATATCGATTTTGGCAGTGACCGTATCAATTGCGTCCACGATATAGTCAAACTCGGCAAACGGGAATTCATCCCGGTTCTTTGGAAGATAGAACATCGGGTATTTGCGGATCAAAGTTTCCGGAGAAATGTCATGAAGCCTCTCCTCCGCCGCGTCTGTCTTTTTCATTCCGACCGTACGATGCGTCGCAAAAGCCTGCCGGTTGATATTTGTAAGAGATACTGCATCATTGTCTATCAGATCCAGCGCTCCGATACCGCATCTTGCCAGCGCTTCCGCACAGCTCCCACCGACTCCTCCCAGGCCGAACACGGCAACTCTTGCCCGGCTCAGCCGTTCCATCGCTTCATGTCCTATGACCAATTCTGTTCTTGAAAATGGGTTCATATGTCAAAATCCAGATCATTGAGTCCGGTCTTCGGGTTGCGTGTTCTTGAAGCCCGCCCGTCGAAAACGGCAACCACCATTTCACATGTCCCGGAAATCACTGCGGCACTGAGATGTCCGCCGACCGTTTTCCCGTCAAAAGTCGAGGCATTCAGATGGGCATGAAGATAAACCTGCCCATCCTTTTCACTGATGGTTCCAAACAGAGAAGTAATTTCATACGCTCCGTCAAATGATTCCCGGTGATATACCTGTTCCTTTACATCATAGACGCCAAGTTCCAGATGATCCGCTGCGCCAAGAGCCCGGAATTCACCAAGACGGATGTTTTCCTTCCCGCACAGTTTCGTCAGTTCCTGCAGAACCTCCTCGCCCGGATCCATCCGGACGAGAAGTTCATTCCCAAATCTTCTGTAATCCATACTCTGTCCTGCCTTACTCCAGTTCAAAGGCGCCGGTATACAGCTGATAATACTGACCCTTCTTCGCGATCAGTTCCTCATGCGTACCGCGTTCGATAATTCTTCCATGATCCAGAACGAGGATCACATTGGAATTCTTTACAGTTGAAAGGCGGTGGGCAATGACAAATACTGTTCTGCCTGCCATCAGAGCATCCATGCCGCGCTGCACGATCTGTTCGGTCCGGGTATCAATGGACGAAGTCGCCTCGTCCATGATCATGACCGGGGGATCGGCTACCGCAGCTCTTGCGATCGCAAGGAGCTGGCACTGTCCCTGGGAAAGATTGGATCCATCCCCGTCAAGCATGGTGTCATATCCCTGCGGCAGATGTTTGATAAAAGAATGAGCACCGGCCAGCTTCGCGGCTGCGATACACTCCTCATCAGTTGCCTCAAGACGTCCATAGCGGATATTCTCCATAACGGTTCCGGTAAACAGTACCGTCTCCTGAAGAATGATGCCAAGAGATCTGCGGAGCGCGCCTTTCTTAATCTTATTGATATTGATGTCATCATAGCGGATCTTTCCGTCCTCGATGTCATAGAAGCGGTTGATCAGGTTGGTAATCGTTGTCTTGCCGGCACCGGTCGCACCGACAAAGGCGATCTTCTGGCCCGGCTTGCCGTATAAAGTGATGTTATGCAGGATCATCTTGTCCGGCTGATAGGCAAAATCCACATCGAAGAAGCGGATATCGCCTCGGACTTTGGTATAGGTAATCGTACCGTCCGCCTGATGAGGATGTTTCCACGCATAGAGTTCCGTATGCTCGTCAGTTTCAGTCAGAACCCCGTTCTTTTCTGTCGCATGCACCAGGGTCACATAGCCATCATCTGCCTCGGGGGCTTCATCGAGCATGGCAAAGATCCGTTCCGCTCCGGCAATCCCCATCACAATGGAATTGATCTGCGGACTGATCTGCTGGATCATACCCGCAAACTGCCGTGACATGCCAAGAAACGGCACTACCACAGCAATGGAAATCGGAAGCCCGGAGAAGGACACATTCCGGACATTGAACTCAATCAGAAGTCCGCCCGTCACGGCCACAAGAACATAAATGATATAACTGACATTATTGAGGATCGGCATCAGGGTATTGGAATAGCGATTGGCATTATAGGCCGCTTCATACAGTTCCTCATTCGCCTGATCAAATATTCTCTCCGCCTCTTCCTCATGGTTGAATACCTTGATGACCTTTCCGCCGTTGATCATTTCCTCCACGACGCCTTCCACCCCGGCAACATACTTCTGCTGGGCCATGAAATAACGGGCGGACTTTCCGCCGACGACCCGGGTAATGTGAATGGAAAGAAACGAACCCAGAATGATGACCATTCCCATCCAGCAGCTGTAGTACATCATGATGCAGAGAATGGTGGTAACGGAAATCAGCGATACGAGCAGCTGCGGGAAAGACTGAGAAATCATCTGACGCATGGCATCCACATCATTGGTGTAGTAGGACATGATGTCTCCGCGTTTATGGGTATCAAAAAACCTGATCGGGAGCGTCTCCATATGACAGAACATTTCATCCCTGAGCTTTGCCAGTGTTCCCTGAGTCAGCACGGCCATGAGCTGATTGAACGCAAACCCGGCAGCCAGAGAACAGAGATACAGAGCCGCAAGCACAGCTACATTCCGCATGATCGCCGGCCTTGTCTCTTCCCAGGTCCTCTGCTTTTCCCAGGCTTCCTGAATCAGCGCAATCACCTTCTGCTGGAAAACCGAAGGAATGGATGAGATCACTGCGTTTACTATGATCAGAAGAATGATCGCCGGAAGAAGCTTTGGAAAGTATCCCATCAGCATCTTCAGAAGCCGGACAATCGTTCCCTTTCTGACGGATTTCTTCTGACGACTCATGCGGTCACCTCCTGAAGAGAAGAGATTCCTGCTTCATCTGCCTCCTGATGATTCTGAGAGTAATAGACTTCCTGATAAATCCGGTTTGAAGCCAGAAGTTCTTCACTGGTACCGATCGCGTCGATTTTTCCGTTATCAAGAACAATGATCCGATCCGCATCCTCTACTGACGAGGTGCGCTGCGCGATGATGATTTTGGTTGTACTGGGGATATATTCCTTCATGGCACGGCGGATCTTCGCATCCGTACGGGTATCAACCGCTGAGGTGCTGTCATCGAGAATCAGAATCCGGGGCTGCTTCAGCAGTGCTCTGGCAATGCAGAGACGCTGTTTCTGTCCGCCCGACACATTGGTGCCGCCCTGCTCGATATGGGTTTCATAGCCATCCGGCATCTGATCGATGAACTCATCCGCGCAGGCAAGCCGGCAGACATGCTTTACTTCATCATCTGTCGCGTCCTTGTTTCCCCAGCGGATATTTTCCGCAACGGTTCCGGAGAAAAGGACATTCTTCTGAAGTACCATGGCAACCGAATCACGCAGCACTTCGAGATCATAGCTGCGGACATCCCTTCCGCTTACCCGCACCACTCCTTCGCTTGCGTCATAAAGACGCGGTATGAGCTGAACAAGCGAGGATTTTGAGGAACCGGTGCCGCCGATAATACCGATGGTCTCACCGGAACGGATATGAAGATTGATATGTTCAAGAACCAGATCCTCGGCATCGCTGGTGTACTTGAAGGAAACATCATCAAAATCTATGGATCCGTCTTCGATCTTTCGAACGGGATTCTCCGGATTGCGGATCGTGCTTTCCTCGGAAAGTACCTCACAGACCCGTCCTGCGCTTTCCGCGGAGAACGTGATCATGACAAAGATCATCGACAGCATCATGAGACTGCTGAGAATCTGAAAGCTGTAAGTCAGAAGCGTGGAAAACTGTCCGATATCCAGCGCCTGTCCATTGGTTGATATGATCTGACGGCTTCCGACGGAAAGAACAAACAGCATGACTCCGTAAATGCAGATCTGCATCATCGGGCTGTTGAGAGCCAGGATACGTTCAGCTTTGGTAAAGATTTTCCGGATGTTCTCACTGGCTGTGTGAAACTTCTCTGTTTCGTAGTCTTCCCGCACAAATGACTTTACAACCCGGATCCCCTTGATGTTTTCCTCCACCGATTCATTCAATGCATCATATTTCGGAAAGCCGGACCTGAACAAAGGCATCGTGATTCTTGCGACGGTGTAGAGACCGATCGCAAGAATCGGAATCACCAGAAGAAAAATAAGTGCCATGGATCCGCCCATGTAATAAGCCATCGCAAAGGACATGATCAGATTCAGCGGCGCCCGGATCGCAGTCCGGATGATCATCATGAACGCCATCTGGATATTCTGAATATCCGTTGTGAGACGTGTCACAAGCGATGCGGCAGAAAACCGGTCGATATTGGAAAAGGAAAATTCCTGAATCCGGTAGAAAACATCATGCCGGAGATTCTTTGCAAATCCGCAGCTTGCCCTTGCGCATGTCATGCCGGCCAGATAACCGAACAGAAGTGACGCAAGCGACATCACAATCAGAATCAGCGCGTACCGAAGAATGACTTCAATCCCGCAGCCTGCCTTGATGTCATTGACAAGCAGCGCAATCATATAAGGAATAACCGCTTCAAAAATAACCTCACCCACCACAAATACGGGAGTCAGAACCGCAGGCTTTCCGAACTCCCTCACACTTCCGGAAAGCTGTCTCATCACGCCCAAAACAACCACCTCACTTTTCACAGAATTCTAACACACATTATCGCACGCGCCCATTTTCCCGTTTACCAAAGTGAGCATTTCGAAACCCATGTTCCAGTTTCTGTTTTCATGCTATAGTTCAGTTCATGAAGACATCCGCAAAGAAATCGCTGGCCATTCCCGCTACGAGAGGATATCTTTCCAAAGAGGTCTGCCGCGAAAAAGCAGAGGAAATCATTGCCGAGAAAAAAATCTCAGACATGACGGCGTCTGAGATTGCCCGGGAAATCTATTTTCATGCATGCATATTCTATGCCGCCTGCTTTCTGAAAAAATACCACCTGCCGGTTCAATGGTTCATCAACCGGGCTGATCCGATCGATCTCGAAGACGGAGGGGACACGCCCTTCCGGCGGATTCTGTACCGGATCATGTGGCTTTTTCC
>CAMNFS010000056.1 GCA_946537255.1 uncultured Erysipelotrichaceae bacterium | reverse complement strand
AAATAAAGGCTTTTTCCAATTAAGTCGGGAATACGGGATTCGAACCCATGACCTCTTCGTCCCGAACGAAGCGCGCTACCAAACTGCGCTAATTCCCGTTGCTTTGTCAGCGCAACTAATAGTAGCACACTAATTTTGGAAATGCTATGTTTTTTTGCTTTTTTTCCGGGCAGCGTTCATGAAAAATGAAACTCTTTTTTCTGATTCAGGGAGAAAAAAGTCTCCTGTTGGGAAGCGGAATTCGGATGGAGTGTATGGGATGTGCTATTCTTACAGTCGGAGAGCGGAAAATGACAAAGAAAAAGAAGAAATACAGAATGACGCCTTTCGGAAAACTGCTTCTGATTGTGATCGGAGCTTTAGCGGCGGTCGGAATCATCGCGTTCGCAGTTTCCGGAAGAAAGGGGAAACCGAAGGAAGAACCGGTACAGACCGCTTCTTCAGAACCGGAAGCCACGATTGTCACGGAACCCGAGACAACAGAGACATCGGCGGAATTCTTTTTTACCGGTGACGCTCTGATTCATGGCACCGTCTGGATGGATGCGGATCTTGGCAACGGGAGCTATGACTTCCGCCCGATTCTGGAAAATGTCGGAAGACTTGCGGATGGATATGATCTGAAATACTACAATCAGGAAACGATTCTCGGCGGGACAGAGCTTGGTCTGCACGGCTATCCGACATTCAACAGTCCGCAGGAGGTCGGGGATGCCATGGTGGGCATGGGATTCGGTCTGGTGTCGACCGCAAACAATCACTCTCTCGATCAGGGGCTTACCGGAATCAACCGCTCCTGTGAGTACTGGAAGAAACAGGAAGCCGCCCATGGCGTGCACATGGCCGGTACCTATGACAGTCAGGAGGATCATGACCGGATTCCGGTATATGAAGTCAACGGCATCACCTATACCTTTCTTTCCTGGACCTATGGCTGTAACGGACTGCTTCCCCCGGAGGGAAAGGAATATATCGTAAACATCTATACGGACCATGTGGATGAACTGCTGGACCAGGTCAGAGCAGCGGATGAAATATCAGATGTGGTGATCGTTGCCATGCACTGGGGAACGGAGTATTCCATGGAGGCAAATGAGGAACAGAAGGAACTTTCTCAGAAGCTTTCAGAATGCGGGGCAGATATCATTGTTGGAAATCACCCGCATGTGATTCAGCCGATTGAATGGGTGAATCATGGAAAAACAATCTGCTATTACGCCATGGGAAACATGGTCAGTGCCCAGATCGATGAGCCCAATCTTGTCGGTATGGTGGGCGGCGTGACGATCCGCAAAACAACCCGGGGAGAGGAAAAGGAGATCCGGATCGAGGATCCCCGGGCGGATCTCATCTATACGTATTACGATGTCGGTTATAAGAATTTCAAGGTGATTCCGATGAAGGAACTGGATGACCAGCATGTAAACGGAGCCGCGGCTCTGTATGAAAAATATAAAGCCAAGATCAATGAATATGATGACAGTATCCGTATCGGTGTGGAACTGAAATGAAAAAGCAGCCCTGGAGTGGATCCGGGGCTGCGTTCATCTGCGGGCTTACTCAGCCGGCAATACCGGTGATTTCACCGATTCTTGAAAGTTCACGGCTGGAAAAAACCGTGTTTTCGACAGCCTTGATATTGTCGAGGATCTGTGAGGGACGGGATGCGCCGATCAGTACGGTTGTGACAGCGGGCTTGGAGAGTACATAGGCAAGAGCCATCTGGGCCAGAGTCTGTGACCGGGAGGCGGCGAGGTCGCTGAGCAGACGGATTCTGTTCAGGGTTTCCGCCGTTAAGGAATTCTCTTTGAGAAACCTGCCGTCGGTACGGATGCGGCTGTTTTCCGGAATGCCGTTGAGATAACGGTCAGAGAGCAGTCCCTGGGCAAGCGGCGAGAAAATGATCATTCCCTTGCCGAGTTCCATGGAAGCTTCCATGACGCCGTTGTGTTCAATTGTGCGGTCAAACAGACTGAACCGGTCCTGATTGATGACATAGGGGACATTGAGCCTGCGCAGAATCGCTTCGGCCTTTTTCATCGTTTCCGCATCATATCTTGACAGTCCCGCATAGAGGGCCTTTCCCGCGTTTACCGCTGTGGCAAGGGCGGACATGGTTTCTTCAAGAGGGGTATCCGGATCCATCCGGTGGGAGTAGAAGATATCCACATAATCGATTCCCAGCCGTTCCAGGCTCTGATCCAATGAGGCAAGCATGGATTTCCTGCTTCCCCAGTTTCCATACGGACCAGGCCACATTTCATATCCTGCTTTTGTGCTGATGATCATCTCATCCCGGTAACCGCGGAAATCTTCCCGCAGGATGGCTCCGAAATTCCGCTCGGCGGCACCGTTGGCCGGCCCGTAGTTGTTCGCGAGATCAAAATGGGTGATGCCGTTGTCAAAGGCTGTATGAATCATGGCCTTCATATTCTGATAGTCTCCGGTATCACCGAAGTTATGCCAGAGACCAAGGGATACCGCCGGAAACAGAAGCCCGCTGCGGCCGCTGCGGTGAAAAGGCATGGTCTGATAACGTGTTTCTGAAGGGATATACATGATCTGATTCTCCTTTTTCTTTGACCATCGTATCGCAAAACGCCCGGAATGAGAAATGGGAGAAGACGCTTTATTCCCCGATCCGGTCTGTTTCGGTAAAATGGAAATGTGCTGAGAAAGAAGGATATCATGAAACGGAATGACTTGCGGATTGTACTGGCGGGCCTTTCTCTTGCCGGAGCTTATCTTCTGGCGCTGAGGCCTTCCGGACGCAGAAAATGGGCTGAGAATTACCGGAAGGTGCTGTTTGCGCACAGGGGGTTTCATGACAACGCCTCCGACCGGCCTGAAAACTCCCTGAAGGCATTTGCGGAAGCGGTCAATCGGAAATACGGGATCGAACTGGATGTACAGCTGACTAAGGACGGGGTTCCGGTCGTATTTCATGACTTTACTCTGGACCGCATGGTAAGAGACAGGGAAGGAAGACCGGTAAATGGAAAACTATCGGACTATACGCTGGAAGAGCTGAACCGGTTTCATCTTCTGAACAGCGGGGAACGCATTCCCCTTCTGGAAGAAGTCCTGAAGACGGCAGGCGGAAAGGTTCCCCTGATTGTGGAAATCAAGATGGAAAACAGCGACCGAAGCTGCGAGGTATGCAGAAAAGCGGATCAGCTGCTTTCAGAATACAAGGGGGATTATGTGGTGGAGAGCTTCAATCCCAGAGCGGTCTTATGGTATCGGCGCAATCGTCCGGATTTGATCCGCGGGCAGCTCAGTGACGGATTCCGGAAAGAGACCGGAAGCCTGAAATACCTTCCGTTTGAATACCTTCTCACGAATTTTCTGACCCGTCCGGACTTTATTGCGTTCAACTGGAAGTACGCGTCCAATCTTTCCAGAAGGATTACAAGATCACTCTACCGCTGTCCTTCCGTGGCGTGGACCATTCGGGACAGAAGCGTGATGGAAGAAATGAAAAAGCAGTTTGATATTCTGATTTTTGACAGTTTCGATCCAGAGAAAAAATAAAGCGCATTGCATGCCGGGACGTGAAACACGTTTCACGGTAATTAGTTTTTTCACAATGCGTCCCCGCCGGGACACAAGTCCGGGAAATAATCCCACGGAGGGACAGAAGCTGAAATGCGATTGATCGGAAAATGATAAAAAGGGAAGGATATATTTCCCAAAACACGTCATTTTTTCATTTGAATACTCCATTGACTCTGAAAAAAACACTGGTAAAATCGAACTCGAGCAAAAGATTGGAAATCCAACTATTTATGGATTTCCTTCATTCTGTCTGGGGAGAGGGAATATGGATGGTAGCTTTCTGATCGACATATCAGCGCTGTATCGGAATATTCAGAAATACTTTGACAAGACGATGGCCAGATATGACATCGGAAGCGGACAGCTCATCTTCCTGTTTCTGATCAACGAGCATGAAGGCATCACGATGAATGAAGTCTCCCGGATCGGTGAAGTCGACAAGGGAACAACAACCAAAAGCATTCAGAAGCTGATTGAACAGGATTATGTTCAGGCCCGGACAGATGAGAATGACCGCAGGGTCAAGCGGCTGTATACGACGCAGCGGGCCAGCGAGATCATGTCCACGCTGTATGATCTGCGGAATGAATGCCGGATGAAGCTTGGGATGAATTCGGATTTTGACAGCTTTGAAAACCTTCTGGACAGAATCACGACCAATTCCCGGATGTATCTGAACCCGGAACCGGTGTACTCCGGCATCCGGATCGGCGGTCTGCAGAAAATGACGCTTCTGGATTATCCTGGAAAGGTCGCCGCTACGATCTTCACCAGCGGATGCACGTTCAAATGTCCGTACTGCCATAACAAGGATCTGGTATTTGTGCCGGACAGTTATGAGTTCTATGATCCGGAGGATGTCCTCACCTATCTTGAAAAACGGAAAAAGATTCTTGATGGTGTATGCATCACGGGCGGGGAACCGCTGATGCAGGAAGGACTGACGGATTTCATCCGGGCGATAAGGGATATGGGCTATCCTGTCAAACTGGATACCAACGGCTATTATCCGCAGCGTCTGAAGGAACTGGCGGAGTCGGGCCTGGTGGACTATATCGCGATGGATATCAAAAACTGTGAGGAGCGGTACGCGGAAACAGTAGGGCTGAACCCGGAGGTATTCCGGATGGAGAAGATCCGGGAATCCGTGGATTATCTGATCAGCGGAACGACAGAGTATGAATTCCGCACCACGGTGATCCGGGAGTTTCATACCCGCCAGGATCTTCTGAAGACAGCGGAAATGATCCGCGGCTGCAGAAACTACTATCTGCAGCAGTATAACGAAGGACCGAATGTGATACAGCCTGGCTGGACAGCCTATTCCCGCCGGGAAATGGAAGAACTGCTTGAAGCAGTCAGGGAAATTGTGCCGAATGCGGAACTGAGGGGAGTTAAGGATTAGTATGTACAGAGTTGTAAAAAGAGATGGATCGGTATCTGAATTTGATGTAAAGAAGATCAGCGCTGCGATCAAGAAGGCATTTGATGCATGTGACAGAAACTACCATGACAGTGTTCTGGATATGATTGCCCTGCAGGTCACCAGTGATTTTGATGACAAGATCCGGGATGAGAAAATCGGGGTTGAGGATATTCAGGACAGTGTGGAGCGCGTGCTTTCCAATGCCGGTTATGCGGATGTCGCGAAAGCATATATCCTTTACCGGAAACAGCGGGAGAATGTCCGCAACATTACCGCGACAACCCTGGACTATAAAAAGCTGGTTGACAGTTATCTGAAGGCGCTGGACTGGCGGGTCAAGGAGAATTCCACCGTTACCTATTCGGTCGGCGGTCTGATTCTTTCCAACTCCGGCGCAATCACCGCCAACTACTGGCTGAGTGAAGTCTATGACAAGGAAATCGCAGACGCGCACCGCAACGCGGATATTCATATTCATGATCTTTCCATGCTTACCGGCTATTGCGCCGGGTGGTCTTTGAAGCAGCTGATCCAGGAAGGACTCGGAGGCATTCCGGGCAAGATCACATCGGCTCCGGCAAAGCATCTTTCCACGCTGTGCAATCAGATGGTGAATTTCCTCGGCATCATGCAGAATGAATGGGCAGGCGCGCAGGCGTTCTCCTCGTTTGATACGTATCTTGCGCCGTTTGTAAAAGCGGACAACCTCAGCTATTCCCAGGTCAAACAGGATATTCAGTCGTTCATCTACGGTGTGAATACGCCGAGCCGCTGGGGTACGCAGGCTCCGTTTACCAACGTGACGCTGGACTGGACGGTACCGCATGATCTTGCGGAGCTGCCGGCAATTGTCGGCGGAAAGGAAATGGATTTCTGCTATAAGGACTGCAAGAAGGAAATGGATATGATCAACAAGGCGTTCATCGAGATCATGATCGAAGGCGACGCCAACGGAAGAGGATTCCAGTATCCGATTCCGACCTATTCCATTACCCGGGACTTTGACTGGAGCGATACGGAAAACAACCGTCTGCTGTTTGAAATGACGGCCAAATACGGAACCCCGTATTTCTCCAATTATGTCAATTCCGACATGGAGCCAAGCGATGTGCGGTCCATGTGCTGCAGACTGCGTCTGGATCTCAGAGAACTGCGCAAGAAGAGCGGCGGCTTCTTCGGAAGCGGGGAAAGCACCGGATCGATCGGTGTTGTCACCATCAACCTTCCGAGAATTGCCTATCTTGCCAAAGATGAGGCGGATTTCTACGCGAGACTGGACCGGATCATGGACCTTTCCGCAAGATCGCTCAAGATCAAGCGGGAGGTTGTCACAAAGCTTCTGGATTCCGGACTGTATCCGTATACCAAACGGTATCTCGGCACCTTCAACAATCACTTCTCAACCATCGGGCTCGTTGGTATGAACGAGGCAGGGCTTAATGCTTCCTGGCTGAGAAAGGATCTCACCCATGAGGAGACCCAGCAGTTTGCGAAGGATGTGCTGAATCATATGAGAGAACGTCTCTCCGATTACCAGGAGAAATACGGCGATCTCTACAACCTGGAGGCGACGCCGGCGGAAAGCACCAGCTACCGTCTGGCAAAGCACGATACGGAGCGTTATCCGGATATTATCACCGCCAATATGGAAGGCACCCCGTACTATACCAACTCCAGTCATCTTCCTGTCGGTTTTACGGATGACATCTTCACGGCACTGGATATTCAGGATGAGCTTCAGACGCTCTATACCAGCGGTACCGTATTCCACGCGTTCCTCGGCGAACGGCTGACGGACTGGAAGTCCGCTGCCACGCTTGTCAGAAAGATCGCGGAAAACTACCGGCTTCCGTACTACACGATGAGTCCGACCTATTCCATCTGCAAGAATGACGGATATCTCTCCGGTGAAGTATGGAAATGCCCGAAGTGCGGAGCGGATACGGAAGTCTATTCGAGAATTACCGGTTACTATCGTCCGGTCAAGAACTGGAATGCCGGGAAAACCCAGGAATTCCATGACCGCAGGACCTATCAGGTGATGGGCAGTGAAGCAAAATCCGCGAGCGTGCGGCCGATTCACAAAGAGCCGAAGGAAACCGTCAGGCCGGAAGTGAAGACGGAAACCGGCACCGCCCTGCTGTTTACGACCAAGACCTGCCCGAACTGCTCCATGATCAAGGAAATGCTGAATAAAAACCACTTCAGCTATGAGATTGTGGATGCGGAGGAGCACGCGGATCTTGTCCGGCAGTACGGCATTCTGCAGGCACCGACTCTGGTCATGGTCAATGGCGATCATGCGGATATGTATGCCAACGCGTCGAATATCATCCGTTATATCTCCCATCTGAACTGACGTTGAAAGAGATGTACCTTGGAAACAGGACATCTCTTTTTCTTTCGGTTACAATGGAGACGAAGTGTTTCAGGAGGTACAGAATGGCAAGTTATATATCGCGGTATCAGGACTGGCTGAACAGACTGCCGGAAAATGATCCGCTGCGCAGGGAACTTGAATCGATCCGGGCGGATGAAGATGAAATCAAGGAGCGGTTCTATCAGGATCTTTCCTTTGGAACAGCCGGTCTGCGGGGAATTGTGGGTGCCGGAACCAACCGGATGAATTTCTATACCGTGGGCCGGGCGACCCAGGGTATTGCCAACTATATCCGAAAACGCGGCAGGGACGCGATGGAAAAGGGCGTTGTCATCGCCCATGATCCCAGACATTTTTCCAAGGAGTTCTCTTATCACGCGGCAGAGATTTTCGCAGCCAACGGAATCAGGGTCTATCTGTTTCCGGACATGCGTCCGACCCCGGAGCTTGCCTTCGCGATCCGGAATCTTGAGGCCGTATCCGGAATCAATATCACGGCATCTCATAATCCGAAGGAATACAACGGATACAAGGCCTACTGGTCGGACGGCTGTCAGGTCAGTGCGGATGTCGGAGAGGGCATGACGGCGGAAATCAACGCGGTGGACTGTTTCGATGATGTCCGTCACATGAGCTTTGAGGAAGGCGTGATTGCAGGACTGATTGAGGTGCTGGACGCGTCGATGGACCGCAGTTATCTCGACGCGATTGAAAAGATGGCGATTCACAGCGGGGATGAAATCGATTGTTCCATACCGCTGGTATATACGCCTCTCAACGGTGCCGGATCCATTCTGTTCGGGCAGATGATGAAGGACAGAGGGTTTACCAACTGGCATATCGTGGAACAGCAGCGCGATCCGGATCCGGATTTTACAACCGTCGGCTATCCGAACCCGGAAAGCCCGGCTGCCTTCCGGCTTTCCGAAGAACTTGGAAAGAAGGTCGGAGCGGAGCTCTTGATGGCGACCGATCCGGATTCAGACCGGTTTGCGATTGAAGTGCTCGGAGATGACGGGGAATATGTCTGGCTCAACGGGAATCAGACCGGGTATCTGCTTGTCAACTATATTCTCGAAGGCAGAAAAACCGCCGGAACCCTTCCGGAAAACGGCGCCATGGTGAAATCCATTGTGACCTCTGATCTTTCTGAGATCATGGCCGAATCCTATGGAATCCGGATGTTTGAGACACTGACCGGATTCAAGAACATCTGCGGGAAGATCTCTTTTCTGGAAGAGAACGGATATACCTATCTGTTTGGCTATGAGGAATCCGTCGGTTACGCGGTATGCCCGGAAATCCGGGACAAGGACGGCATCTCCGCCGGCATGCTGGTGGCGGAAGCGGCCGCGTATTACCGGAAACAGGGAAAAACGCTCTGGCAGGTACTGGAAGAGATCTACCGGAAGTATGGCTATTATGCGGAAGACGAGCCGAATATCGTCCTGACCGGCATTGAGGGATCCAACCGGATCGGCCGGATGATGAGCTATGTCCGCCGTCATCAGTTTGAAGAGGCGGCAGGCCATAAAGTGGTGGAAGTGATTGATTACATTCAGGGATATCAGGACATTGACCGATCAAATGTGCTTCGGTTTTTCCTGGACAATGGCTCCTGGTTTGCGATGCGTCCCTCCGGAACAGAACCGAAGATCAAATTCTATTTCTACTCCCAGGGGAAAACACGTGAGGACGCACTGAAAACAAACGCGGAAATCCGCGATGCCGTGCTGGCAGCGGTAAATGCGGTGGAGTGAATCTCCCGGGGAGCGGATATGATCCTGACTGCCGGATGGATCAGAAGCGGCAGAATCATTCCGGTTACAGGGATGGAATGGTCTGAGGCAGCGGAATCAGGCACATCCCTTGTGCCTGCTCTTGCGGTGATCGCAGGCATTGTGCTTCTTGCGGTGATTGTTATGGCACTTGGCAGATGGAATGCCTGTGAACGCTATACACAGAAGCAGTTTGAAGCCGGATGGATTACGGACCGGGCGAAGGGAAAGGGGCTGTGCTATCGGGATCGGCCCGGATGCTATGTCATTCTTGCCTACCGCTTCCGTCCCGTTCTGCCGTTTGCGATGGGGTATGACAGTGTTTATGCCGGTCAGTCGATGACTGTATATCATCGGGTGCACAGTCATCTCAACCGCAAGGGAAACGGGGATATCTACGCAGACAGAAGAGAAGGAAAATGGATCGAGATTGAAGTGTATCCGTGTACTCCGCGTCAGCTCAACGATCTGGAACGGAAGCTGATCCGCAGATATCACGCGGAGAATTCCTACAACCGGACTGCCGGGGGCGGAATGAAGCGGGGATTTTTCTGAGATTCCATTTTCAAAACAGACGGAAACCCGTAGAATAATCAATGGTGAAATCAATTAGAAAGAGGACAGCGAGATGATGGACAGCCTGAAACTGAAGGAAAACCTTTACTGGGTAGGAATTGAAGATTTTGACATGCGCGTATTCGACATTATCATGACCACGGAATACGGCTCCAGCTTCAACTCCTATATTCTCAGGGGAAGCGAAAAGACGGCTCTGTTTGAGACGGAAAAGACAAAGTTTTTTGAAGATTATCTGAAGGAAATTGAACAGGTAACACCGGTATCGAAGATTGACTATATCATCATGAATCATACGGAACCGGATCACGCGGACGGGATCGGGGAGCTCCTGAAGATCAATCCGGAAATCACCGTGATCGGAACCGGCGCGGCCATCAATAATCTGAAGCAGATCATGAACCGGGAGGATTTCCGATTCCAGATTGTGAAGAATCTTGAAACACTGTCACTTGGTGATATTACCCTGGAATTCCACGTGCTTCCGAACCTTCACTGGCCGGATACCATGTGGACCTACGCTAAGGAAATCAGAACACTGTTCCCGTGTGACAGCTTTGGCAGTCACTTCGCGACAAAGGAAGTGCTGCGCTCACTGGTTACCGATGAGGAAGGCTACTGGAAAGCGACGAAGTACTATTTTGACTGCATTCTCGGACCGTTCCGGAATCCGTTTGTCGTCAATGGTCTGAAACGTCTGGAAACCCTGGATGTGGATATGATCTGCACCGGCCATGGCCCGGTTCTGGACAGCCACATTGATGAAATTGTCGAAAAGTACCGGGAGTGGTGCGCGGTGCAGCCAAAGGATCACAAGACGGTTGTAATTCCTTATGTCAGCGCCTATGGCTATACCGGAATGCTGGCGGAAGCTCTTGCGGAAGGAATCAGAGAAGCCGGAGCCAAGGCGGTACTGTACGACATGGTTGAGGAAAAGGATTCGGCCAGGGTAATAGAGGAAATCACTGCGGCGGACGGTCTGCTGGTCGGATCGCCGACCATTGTGGGAGAAGCGCTTCCTCCGGTTGCGGATCTTCTCAACGGTCTGCACGCGGCTCTTGTCCGCGGCAAGCCGGCGGCTGCTTTCGGAAGCTATGGCTGGAGCGGAGAAGCGGTTCCGAATCTCACCGCAAAGCTCACTGCGCTCAAATACAATGTGCAGGAAGGCATCCGTGTGAAATTCCGGCCTTCTGACGCTGATCTGAAGGCGGCCAGAGAATACGGAACACAGTTTGCTTCGCTTCTGAAGTGATGTCTTGAGGTTTACTTGCGGGATGACGTTTGCTATAATTGCATAGCAAATGTAAAAAAGGAGTTTTTGGAAAGATGCTGAATGCATTACTGATGATTGACAGCGCACTGCTGATTATACTGACGCTGCTGCAGAGCGGAAAGACCGATGGTATTTCCGGGGCCTTCACCGGCAACGGCAGTCTGAATCTGTTTGCCAATGTCAAAGAGCGCGGTTCGGAGAAAGTGATCTCCAATATCACACTGGTACTTGGAATCCTCTTCTTTGTACTGGTAATTGCTGTCCGAATTGCCTGATCGAAGATAACAGCCGGCTTATGTATGCCGGCTGTTTTTTGAAAAATAGGAGATGCGGTATGGAAGAAATAAAAGAGAGAATACAGAAAGAGGCGGAAAAAGCCGGGAAAAACGGGATTACCCGCAATAAGCTGTGTGAGGTGCTGGGATTTACCGGGGCACAGGAAATTGCTGTTTTTGATCAGACCCTGGACGCGATGGAAGAAGCCTGTGAGATTTTCCGTACAAACCGGAATGCCTACATCACGCCTTCCCAGGCAGGGGTTGTGATCGGAAAGATTTCCATCAACCGAAAAGGAGTGGGATATGTGGACCGGGAAGGAAAGCCCTCTGTTGTAATCAATCCGTCCCGTCTCAACGGGGCCATGAACGGAGACACCATTCTGACAAGACCTTCGGATTATTCCTATGGAGACGGGGTAAGCGGAAGTGTTCTGCGGATTCTGAAAAGGTACAGAACCACATTGGTAGGCACCTATATCGATACTCCTTACGGACCGAGATTCTGGCCGGATGATGAGCAGTTCCGGGGCTTTGGGATTTCCATGCGGGAACCGGAAGGCTTTACGGCCATTGTCGGAATGAAGGCGCTGGCCGCGATTGACAGGTATGGGAATCCGCTGGAGCTGACCCTGATCCGTACAATCGGCTATAAGGATGATCCGGGAATGGATCTGCTTTCCATCCTTCTCGAACATGATATTGATCCGGAGTTTCCGGAAGCGGTGAAGGAGCAGGCAGAGGCTGTGCCGCAGGAAGTTCTGGAATCAGAACTGGAAGGAAGAAGAGATCTGACCGGGGAGCCGACGATCACGATAGACGGAGATGACTCCAAGGATTTTGATGATGCGGTAGCGGTTGTAAAGGATAAGGACGGCTGGATTCTGAAGGTATCCATTGCGGATGTTTCGCATTATGTGACGGAAGACAGTCCCCTGGACAAGGAAGCCGCAAAACGCGGAACCTCCTGTTATGTAATAGACAAGGTTGTCCCCATGCTGCCGCACCTTCTCAGCAACGGGATCTGCAGCCTGAATCCGCATGTGATCCGTCTGACGAATACCTGTGAGATGAAGGTGGACAGAAACGGGAATATTACAGACTATTCACTCTATCCTTCCTACATTCAGTCCACTGAACGGATGACCTATAAAAATGTGAACCGGATGCTCGATAAGGATCCGGAGATGTGTGAGAAATACGCACATATTCTGGAACTGGTCAACGATCTTGCGGACTGCGCGGATGCGATCCGCATGCGCCGGGTCAATGGCGGAGCGATTGACTTTGAGACTGAGGAATCCGTATTCACGCTGGATGAAACCGGCCGCGCTGTTGATGTCATGCCGGCAGAGAGGGGGCATGGAGAACGGGTGATTGAAGATCTGATGATTGCCGCAAATATCTGTGTCGCGGATCTCATGAATAAAAACGATTTTCCGTGCATCTACCGGATTCACGCGGAGCCATCCGAAAAGAAGCTGAAGAATTTTTCGCAGGTTGCCCATATGCTGGGGCATTCCTGTGACATACGGGTCGGTGCGTCTCCGAAGGATATTCAGAATTTCCTGAAAACCATTGAAGGGAGTCCGGATTACTCCGTCCTTTCATTCCAGATGCTTCGGAGCATGTCCAAAGCAGTCTATGATCCGCACTGCCGCGGTCATTTCGGTCTTGCGGAAAGCGAGTATCTGCATTTTACCTCGCCAATCCGCAGATATCCGGACCTCATTGTGCATCGGATGCTGAGAAAATATTTCTTTGAAGAGGACTTTACATCCCGCAAAAAGGATGAAGCGGCTGTCAGAGAATACGCTGAGACCAGTTCGGAAAGAGAACGGGCGGCAGATGACGCGGAATATCAGTGTGATGATATGAAACGGGCAGAATACATGAGCCAGCATATCGGCGAGAAGTTTACCGGCATCATATCTTCCGTAAAGGGCTTCGGTTTCTATGTCACCCTGCCGAATACGGTAGAAGGCATGGTCCGGGTGGAATCCCTGTATGACGGATATTACCGCTATGATGAAGCGCGCATGGCTCTGATCAATGAGCGGGCGCATGTCATGTACCGGGTCGGAGATACGATTGATGTGCAGTGTATTGCCGCATCCAAGGCAGCCCGGACAGTGGAGTTCGGGGTGATCCGAGAAAGCGGCGGAAGAATGAGGGAAGGAACTGTGAAGTCTTCCGGAAAACATAAGACAAGATCCCGGTCCGCCCGTAAGGCAGAACTGTACGGATATGATTCATCCCGAAGCAGAGGCGGCAGGAAAAAAGGAAAGAAGTCCAATGGCAGAAGGAAAAAGTAAAGTCAAGGTTGTCGCAGATAACCGCAAGGCGAGACATGATTATTTCATTGAAGATACGGTAGAGGCAGGGATTGTACTCACCGGCACTGAAATCAAATCCGTGCGGGAAGGAAGAATACAGCTGAAGGACTCCTATGTTTCCATCCGTCATGGCGAAGCGTGGATCAAGGGAATGCATATCAGCCCTTACAAGTATGGGAATATCTTCAATGTGGATCCTGACCGGGACCGTAAGCTCCTTCTTCACAGGATCGAAATCCGCAAGCTGTTTGACAAGGTGCGGATCAAGGGGTATACGCTTGTTCCGCTGCGGATTTATCTGAAGGAGGGGAAGGCAAAGATGGAAATTGCCCTTGCCAAAGGAAAGAATCTGTATGACAAGCGGGAAACAGAAAAGCTTCGTGATGCCAAACGGGCTATGGAAAAGGCTCTGAAGCTGACACGCTGACATACAGCCCTTTCGATCTCTGAAAGCAGCCGGATGCGTTGAGATTCTCCAGTGACAGACCGTTCGCAGATAATGAAGCGGACGGTTTTTCTCTGCCTGAGATTCAGTTCCCTCTGTAAACAGGGAAGTAACGGATGACACGCGTAAAAAAGGACACAGTGAAAGATTATGACTTTCTCCGATTCCGGAGATTGTGTATGATAAAGGCTCAAAGACTATGGCACGAAAACGGAGAAGAAAAAAGAATCTGTTTCAGAGACTGCTGTCTCTGTCTGCGGCGGTTCTTGTTCTGGGAGGACTCATTGGTGTGGCGTCAATGATGCTTGCCCGCAATCGGGAACCGGCGGAAAACGACAGCCGCACAGAACCGGAACCGGCGCTCAGCTGGAAACCGGAAGCACCGGAGGCGCTCAGCAGTCCGGTTCACGCGGAATGGAAGAGCAGCTCGGAAGGATTTTACTATTCCGCTCTGAGTGAAAATGAGCAGGCGGTCTACCGCACTCTGTTCGATGGGGTCCGTCAGTATCATTCCGAAGTGAGCCTTTCCTTTTCTGTGAAAGAAGAGGAAATGCTGAAGGCGAATGCGGCGCTGATCATGGATCATCCGGAGTTTTTCTGGATCAGCTCCTCCAGCACTTATTATATGAATACCAGCGGTGCGGTTACCTCTCTGGTCTATCAGACCACCGGCAATGAGGAAGCGATTCTCAATGAGATCAGTGACATAGCGGATGAAGTGATCGCAGGACTTCCGGAAACGGAGTATGAAGCATATCGGTATCTCTATGACTATGTGATCAATGAGACCGATTATGACATGTCGGATGCGGCGGACAGTCAGACCATAACGAGTGTTTTTCTGAATAAACGTTCTGTCTGTGCCGGGTATGCAAGGGCCTTTCAGTATCTCTGTCAGAAAGCGGGACTGGAATGCATCTATGTAACAGGAACGGCCAGACCATCCAATGGAACCGCGGCGGGGCATGCCTGGAACATGATCCGGATCAACGACCGGTATTACTGGTGCGACTGTACCTGGGGGGATCCGGTGTTTGAGGGATATTCCTCCGGAGAGATGAACTACAATTACTTCTGTGTCAGTGACCGTGAGATTCAGAAAGAACATGATCTTGAAACAGAGCCGTCCGGCATTCACGCAGACTATCCATCCTGCACGGACGATTCACTGGACTGGTATGTCCTTCAGAAGGCGTATTTTGATGGATATGATGAGGAAGTGATGCGTCAGTATCTGGTTGCCAGAGCCTCGGAAGGCATGACGAGGCTGGTGATGAAATTTCCGGATGCTGAAACGCTTTCCGCTGCGGAGACAGACCTGATTGAAAATGAGAAGCTGTTTCATTTCCTGAATGAATCCGGAATCTTCTGCCATTCCCTTTCCTATGTGAAATTTGACGGTATTTCAGCGATGTGGATCATCATTCACCCCGATTAGACCGCTGGTTGAAAAAGTCCGCGGGTCACTTGAAATTCTTTTTCCGTGTGCTATATTGTTTCTGCGCAGAGAAGCGCGCAGAATCCGGGGATGTAATGGTTTCGACAGGTTCTGGTTTGATTCATGCTGCAGTGGAGTTGTGACCTTATCACAGAAAAATTTAAACGCTAACACCAACAGAAGCGCAAGCTTCGCTTTCGCTGCCTAATAGAGCTAGAGGCTCTGCAGTGATCCCGGTCTGTGTATTTGCCGTTTGACACAGGCTGCGTAGGTAAATGGATAAGGAGAACCTGATGTCTGTAGGGGGATCCCGAAAAAATGACAGGCAGATTCAGCAGATGGTTCGCTCATTGTCTTGGCTGCTGTCTTATTAAACAGTGAGATAAACTGTAGGCGCATGAATGTGGGGCCGCTCTTGGACAGGGGTTCGACTCCCCTCATCTCCACTATTTGAAAAAACAGTCTTTTAAGAATAAAAGTACTGGCAACGTGTAATTGTATCTCGAA
>CAMNFS010000055.1 GCA_946537255.1 uncultured Erysipelotrichaceae bacterium | reverse complement strand
CTTCCAGGATGGAGGTATCACCGGTTTCTCTGACATAAGCGGAGGTGCCGGCAATCAGCCAGAGCGGGTCATCATTGAATCCGCTTCCGATATCGGAGTTGCCCTTTTTGGTCAGCGGCTGATACTGATGGTAGGCGCTGCCGTTTTCAAACTGGGTGCTCGCGATATCGATAATCCTCTCTCTGGCGCGGTCAGGGATCATGTGAACAAAGCCGAGCAGATCCTGGTTGGAATCACGGAAGCCCATGCCGCGGCCGATTCCGGATTCGTAATAGGAAGCGGAACGGCTGAAGTTGAAGGTAACCATGCACTGGTACTGGTTCCAGATGTTGACCATCCGGTTGACCTTTTCATCGCCTGTCTCAACGTGGTAGTTGGAAAGAAGATCCGTCCAGAAATCCCTCAGTTCCTGCAGAGCCGCGTCAACCTGTTTTACATTCTGATAACGGTTGATCATTGCCCAGGCCTTGTCCTTCTTGATGATGCCGTAGCTTTCCCACTTGTCATCGTCAGGATTTTCAATATAACCGAGAACGAACACAAAGGTTCTGGATTCACCGGCCTTGAGACTGACGTTGATCTGATGAGCCGCGATCGGCGACCATCCCGACGCAATGGAATTTGTGCACTGTCCGGCAATCACGGCATCCGGATGATCCGGTCCGTTGTAGAAGCCAAGGAACTGATCCCTTGCGGTATCGAAGCCGTCGACCGGTGTGTTGACGGAGTAGATCGCGTAGTGGTTGCGGCGCTCTCTGTATTCTGTCTTGTGGAAGATCGTGCTCGCGACGACCTCAACCTCACCGGTAGAGAGGTTTCTCTGGAAGTTGCGCTCGTCATCATCGGCGTTCCAGAGGCACCATTCCACATAGGAGAACAGTTTGAGATCCTTTGCCTTGTCGCTCTTGTTGGTAAGCGAGACTTTCTGAACTTCGCAGGTGTCATTCAGCGGGACAAAGGTTGTGACCTTTGCCTCAACGCCGTTCTTTTCACCGGTGAAGACACTGTAGCCCATGCCATGCCGGCATTCATAGGCGTCGAGTTCGGTACGGACCGGCTGCCATCCGGGGTTCCAGATGGTGTCGCCGTCCTTGATGAAGAAGTATTTTCCATTATTATCATATGGAACGTTGTTATAGCGGTAGCGGGTGATTCTCAGCAGCTTGGCATCCTTGTAAAAGGTATAGCCGCCCATGGTATTCGAGATCAGTGAGAAGAAATCCTTGTTGCCGAGGTAGTTGATCCAGGGCAGAGGGGTCTTCGGAGTTGTGATGACATATTCCCGATTGCTGTCATCAAAGTAACCGTATTTGATAAGTAATTCCTCCTTCCATTCTTTCTAAAGAATAATGACGGTACATCGTGCTTCTCTTCTTGCTGGTACGAGTTGTTCTTGTAACGCTACACAGGACTTTATACCCATGATTTATCATTGTTTGATGCAGAAAACAAGATGGGCGAAAATTCTTATGTAAACATGAAAAAGGCACAAAAGCGGCTTAAAATCGCAGATTGAAACGTTTACAATAAGGTAAAAAATTTTTGTTGTCAATATATTTTTTGTGAAATTTTGCTAAAAATACTTGAAATTTGAAATGATAGGGGTTACATTTTCCTTGTCGAAGAAAAAAGGTCCTACAAATACAGGATGGATTCCCGAACGTTCTCTGGTACAGAACCAGACGGAATCGCTTCGATTACCACGATCTCATTATATTAATATTGAGATCAGACACAGGGCTATAAGGGAGGAAGAAACAAATGAAAAAAGTAGCAAGTGTTTTACTCTCCACTCTGATGGCAGCAAGTCTGGTAGCTTGCGGCACAAGCACATCAAGTGGAACACCGAGCGCAGCTCCGGCAGCTACAGAAGCTCCGGCAGCAGCAGCGACAGAAGCTCCGACAGCTGAACCTGCAGCAGCAGCTACAGAGGAAGGCAAAGTTCTCAACATCTACTGCTGGAACGAAGAGTTCAAGAGCCGTCTCGAGGATCATTTCCCTGGCTACGAAAAGGTTGACGCAACATCCGGTAAGATCGGTGATGTCACTGTCAAGTTCACAATCACACCGAGCACAGACAACGCTTACCAGAACAAACTCGACGAAGTTCTGCCGGCAAACGCATCCGCAGCTGCAGACGACAAGGTTGACATCTTCCTGGTTGAAGCTGACTACGCTCTGAAGTACACAGGTGCTTCTCCTGCAGTTGCACTCGATGTCAAGGGTGACCTCGGCCTCACAGATGCAGATCTTGCTAACCAGTATCAGTACACAAAGGATGTTGTCACTGCTGACGGCATTCTCCGCGGTACATCCTGGCAGGGATGCCCGGGCGTTCTGATTTATAACCGCGAAGCTGCGAAGGAAGTATTCGGTTCCGACGATCCTGAAACTGTTCAGGCTAAGGTTAAGGACTGGGCTACATTCAACGCTACCGCTGCTGAAGTCAACGCAAAGGGTTACCTCATGACTTCCACAGTCAACGATGCTTACCGTGTATATTCCAACAACGTCACTTCCAAGTGGGTTGAAAACGGAAAGATCAATATTGACCCTAACATCATGAAGTGGGTTGAAGATTCCAAGGCTCTCGTAGACGCTGGCTATACAACAACTGCTGAACTCTGGAGTGATGACTGGAACAAGGGCTTCTATCCGGAAGGAAAAGTATTCTGCTACTTCGGCCCGGCTTGGCTGATCAACTTCTCCATGAAATCTGATGACGCTGCTTCCATCGCTGCCAAGGGCGGCTGGGGCGCAGTCGAAGGTCCTCAGGGCTTCAACTGGGGCGGAACATGGATCTGCGGCGCTCAGGGCTCCGACAACCCGACACTCGTTGCTGAAATCATGAAGCAGCTCACCTGCAACGAGTCCGTAATGGCTGACATCGTTAAGAAGGACAGTGACTTCGTTAACAACAAGCCTGCTATGGAAGCTGCTGCCAAGGATGACTCCTATGCATTCGCAGTACTCGGCGGACAGAACCCGCTCGCTATGTTCACAGCTGGTGCTGACAAGATCTCCATGTCCAACATCACCATCTATGATCAGGGCTGCACAGAAGAGTTCCAGAAGGCTATGAAGAACTACTTCGATGGCAACGCTACACTGGATGAATCCCTCGATCTCTTCTACAAGGGCGTTGAGGAGAAGTATCCGGAACTGACTCACTAATCTGAGTTTCCAAAACCCGAAAGGTTAAAGTGCCTGTCCGGTTCGGCCGGGCAGGCACTTCTTCTTTTTCTGAAAAACGTTTCCAGTATTTCCAGCATTGGATTTCTATGGAAAGGTAATGCTGTAAGTACTGCGAAACAGACAGTTCATTCATGAAATAACAGGGGAGGCAATGCATGAGCGACAAAAAGTACAAGCATCAGACAGGCAGTAAGGTAGTGTCGTACAACAAATGGGGTGTGATTTTCCTGATCCCGTTCATGGTTGTATGGCTCATCTTCCAGTTCATTCCGTTAGTCACAACCATCTATAACAGTTTCTTTGAGAACTATCGTTCCGGTCTCAGCCAGATCGGTCCGAACTTCATAGGACTCCAGAACTATGTGACCATTATCACCAATGGTGATCTGATCAACTACTCCAAGAATACGATGATTATGTGGATTATCGGTTTTATCCCGCAGATCTTCTTCTCACTGCTTCTTGCGGCGTGGTTCACAGATCCTTCCCTTCGTCTGAAGGGGCAGCGGTTCTTCAAGACCGTGATCTACCTGCCGAACCTGATCATGGCTTCCGCGTTCTCCATGCTGTTCTTCACCTTATTCGCGGACAGCGGACCAATCAACTCCATTCTCGTAAACATGGGCGTCATTTCTCAGCCGTTCAAGTTCATGTCCAACGTTACGGCAGTCAGATGCCTGGTCGGATTCATGAACTTCATCATGTGGTTCGGAAATACGACGATCCTTCTGATGGCAGGTATGATGGGTATCGATCAGTCCCTGTTTGAAGCAGCGGAAGTTGACGGCGCTACGGCAACGGAAGTCTTCTGGAAAATCACACTTCCGATTCTGCGTCCGATTCTGATTTACGTGCTGATCACTTCCCTGATCGGTGGTCTGCAGATGTTCGACGTTCCTCAGATCCTCACCAACGGTACCGGTGATCCGACCCGTACCTCGATGACGCTGATCATGTATCTGAACAAGCATCTGTATTCGAAGAACTTCGGTATGGGCGGCGCGCTCTCCGTATTCCTGTTCATCATCACAGGTGTTCTGAGTCTGATTGTATTCCGCATCTCCTATGCCGGAGAAGTGAAGTAAGGAAAGGGGGAAATCAAGATGAGTACAAATAATGGTACAAGCAAGGGCATGAATATTCATGTCAGACGTTTCATCGCTTATGCTGTTCTGGGAATTCTTTCCTTCCTCTGCCTGATCTGGTTCTATATTCTGTTTATCAACGCAACCCGTTCCAATTCCGAACTGGGCCGCGGCTTCACGATTCTTCCGGGCGGATATCTGCTTACCAACTGGAATAATCTGATCCATGGAACTCTGCCGATCATGAGCGGCATGCTGAACTCCATCATCATCGCCGGTCTGTCTGCCGGACTCTGTGTTTACTTCTCCTGCATGACTGCCTATGCGATTCATGCCTACAACTTCAAGGGGAAGAAAGCCATCTTCACATTCATCCTGATGATCATGATGATTCCGACTCAGGTCACTGTCCTTGGATTCATCTCCTTCATGGGCAAGCTTGGTCTGATGGACTCCTTCGTTCCTCTGATCGTCCCGAGCATCGCGGCTCCGGTTGTCTTCTTCTACATGAAGCAGTACATGGATTCCAACCTCCCGCTTTCCCTGCTTGAAGCAGCGAGAATCGACGGAAGCGGTGAATTCAGCACCTTCAACAGAATCGTGATTCCTCTGATGAAACCGGCCATCGCGGTAGAAGCGATCTTCACATTCGTTTCTTCCTGGAACAACTACTTTACTCCGGCCCTGATCATCAGCTCGGATAACAAGAAGACACTTCCGATTCTGATTGCTCAGCTGCGTTCTGCAGACTGGCTGAAGTTCGACATGGGCCAGGTTTATGTCATGATTGCCTTCTCCATCTTCCCGGTCATTGTCGTTTATCTCGTCCTCTCCAAGTATATTGTCGGCGGTGTGACAGCCGGCGGCGTCAAGGAATAAAAAAACTGGAAAAATATGTGTGTTCAAGCGGGCTCAGCCCGCTTTTTATATGTTGAACAATTCCGGTGTTGTGCTATGATTACACCGTCAGCGACGAAGGAGAAAGGACTTTATCCGCTTTCTGAAAGAGACCTTCTGTTATGGTGAAAGGAAGGGAAAGAGGGTAATTTCGACAAGGGCTCCGGAGCGGCCGCAGTTCGGCGATATCGACAGTCAATGAAGGCATGAGTTTCATGCGAATCAGGGTGGTACCACGGCTAGCGCTCGTCCCTGCGGATTGAGAGCGCTTTTTATTTTCTGAAGGAGGAGCAGATAAGATGGATGAAAACAGAACATTGGAATCTCTGAAGGAAGCCGCGTCGGAAGAAAAGCGTGCGGTAAGGAAAGCAGAGAAAATGGAACAGGCGGCTGAGAAAGCAAAGGATAAGGAACTGAATGATCAGCAGATTGCCCGTCGTCAGAAGATGGAGGCACTGCGCCAGCAGGGGATCGATCCGTTCGGAAAGGCATTTGAACGCAGTCACCGCTCTGGAATGATCCGGAAGGAATATGGTGAGAAGAGCGCCGAGGAACTTGAACAGCTCAATCAGGAGGTTTCCGTCGCCGGCCGCATCATGTCCAAGCGCAGAATGGGCAAGCTTGGCTTCATGCATATCCTGGACCGCGATGGAAGGATTCAGGTGGTAGTAAACAAACGGATTGTCGGTGATGAGATCTATGAACTGTTCAAGGCGAGTGACCTTGGCGATATTGTCGGAATCAAAGGCCGGGTGATCAAGACACAGACCGGAGAACTTTCCATTGAGGCGAAGGAGTATACGCATCTCTCCAAGGCTCTGCGTCCGCTTCCGGAAAAGTTCCATGGCCTGACCGATAAGGAAGAACGCTACAGAAGGCGCTATCTGGACCTCATCATGAATGATCAGTCCCGTGAGATCGCAATCCTGCGTCCGCGCATCATCCGTGCCATCCAGAAGTATATGGATGATCATGGCTATATTGAAGTGGAAACACCGGTACTCCAGCCGATTCTCGGCGGAGCTGCGGCCCGCCCGTTCATCACGCATCACAACGCTCTTGACAGGGACTTCTATCTTCGGATCGCAACGGAGCTTCCGCTCAAGCGGCTGATTGTCGGAGGTCTTGAAGGCGTGTATGAAATCGGCCGGATTTTCCGGAATGAAGGAATGGACCTCAAGCATAATCCGGAATTCACCACGATGGAGGCATACTGTGCCTATTCGGATATTGAGGGCATGATGCGTCTGACCGAAGGGCTTTATGAATATGTGGCCATGGAGGTGTTCGGCAAAACGGAATTTGAATTCATGGGCCGTACAGTCAGTCTGAAAGCTCCGTATAAGAGATGGAATATGGTGGACGCGGTACAGGAAGTAACAGGCGTGGATTTCCATGCGCCGATGTCAGTGGAAGAAGCGCTTCAGCTTGCGAAAGAGCATCAAGTGGAAGTTCTTCCGCATCAGAGAACCGTCGGGAATATTATTTCCCTGTTCTTTGATCAGTTCTGTGAAGAGAAAATCACGGATCCGACCTTTGTTTACGGACATCCGATTGAGATCAGCCCGCTGGCCAAGAAGAATCCGGATGACCCAAGATTCACGGAACGTTTTGAAACACTGATCTGCGGAGTGGAATTCAACAACGCATTCTCGGAACTGAATGACCCGATTGATCAGAAGGAACGGTTTGAAGCGCAGCTCGAGGCGAAGAAGCTTGGAGATGATGAAGCGTCCGAGATGGATGAGGACTATGTCGAGGCACTGGAATACGGCATGCCGCCGACCGGAGGAATCGGATTCGGTATCGATCGTCTGGTCATGCTGCTGTGCAATGTCAACAGTATCCGTGATGTTCTCCTCTTCCCGACCATGAAGCCAGTGAATACCGGAAGCAAGGGAAATGGTGTAAGCGCTGAGGCAGCTGCTGCCGAACCCGGGAAATGCTGTCCGGAAGATGGAACGACGTGCTGCGTGGAAGAGCCCATTGATTTCAGCAAAGTCGAGATTGAGCCGCTGTTCAAGGACTGCGTCGATTTTGAAACCTTCAGCAAGTCCGATTTCCGTGCCGTGAAGGTCCTGGAATGCGAGGCTGTGCCGAAGTCCAAGAAGCTTCTGAAGTTCGTCCTGGATGACGGAACTGATGAGAAACGCGTTATTTTAAGCGGAATTCATGCTTTCTACGAGCCGGAACAGCTCATCGGAAAGACACTGATCGCGATCACCAACCTGCCGCCGAGAGCGATGATGGGTATGGAGTCCAACGGCATGCTGCTGAGTGCTGTTCACAAGGAAGAGGGCGAGGAAAAGCTCAATCTCCTGATGGTGGATCCGCATATCCCGGCAGGCGCAAAGCTTTGTTAAAAAACCGGCTGGTGTAAGCCGGAAGAGAAACTTCGAAGAAAACATAACGGAAACCCCGAAGATCACTTCTCAAAGATGATACATGTCGGCAGCCCTGAGGAAGAAAATCCTGGGGCTGTTTTCATATGAGCGCAACCGTTGAGATCTTTTCGGCAGCTGCCGGATTACGGGCGTTTATTCACTGCCTTCGTGGCAGACAGCAGATGCCCAATCTGTGCGACAAGCCCGAAGAACACGTTCCGTACCTGCATGAACAGGCATTCGCCGGCAGCGTACAGCGAGAAGCTATGCCGCGGATGCTGAAAGGGAACAGGTACAGATAAAGCAATGGAACAGTTTATTCTTTCCTGCAGACAACAGAAAAAACGGAGAAATCGGAAAATAAAAACAATGTATATATCAGGAGACAGGACACTTCTGACTCCGGCATTTCCGAAATGACAGGAGGGAATATACAAAATGCCGAAAAACAAAACCGATTTCCAGTATGGAGCGATGCAGAGATCCGGACAGAACAGAAAGATCATGTCCTTTCAGGAGTTTCAGGATCTGGTAAAGGAGGAAATATCAGGCTGGCTTCCGGAAGAATATCAGGTGTGCAGACCAGTCATCTACCCATCGGTCAGGCAGGATGGAAGTACATATACTGCCCTTTCGCTCCTGGATGATTCAAAGAGCGGACTGATCAGAAATATTGCACCGGTAGTCAATCTGGAAGAGTTCTATGAAAAATACAGAAACTGCCATGCAGTTGAGCTGCTGCTGGGGGAAATGAAGAAGATTCTGTGTGAAAAGATTGAAATTGCCGGTATCAGCAGGATGAATGATTATGAATTTGTGAGGGAACACCTGTTTCTGAAGGCCTTCCATTACAGGGATCAGGATAATATTGCGGACAAAGCACCGATCAGGCGTATAGGAAGTTACATTCTGACCGCAAATGTATATCTGGATGTCGATGAATCCACCTATATTTCCGGTATGGTAAGCAAAGATGTCATCAGTATTTTCGGTATTACGGAAGAGGAACTGTTTGAGGATGCCATGAAAAACAGTCCGAGGATTCTGGAGCCTCAGCTCAAAATGGTTGCGAGAGGAAAAACCATGTTCAGGAATCATCCGGAGGACTGGCACGAAGAGAAGGATCCTCTGAATACGATTCTCTGTATCGGCGCCGGAGATAACCGGATTCCCTACGCAGCGCCTCTTTTCTATCCGAAAATGATGCGCTGGATCGCAAGTATTTTCGACAGCGGATATTATGTGATTCCGTTTTCGGAATACCAGATGCTTCTGGTTGATGATCCAGGGGAAGAGCAGGAAAGCCGTCTGGAAAGCTTTCTGGGTACTCTCGATGCCAGCAGGGTAGATCTCGACCGCATCCAGTATTATGACATGGATCTCGAGCAGCTTCAGGGGCTTGACATGCACGCAAAACTGGCAAAGGAAAAACATGTTTTCATGGCATGATTCCATTCCCTTGTATCCGGGGACTCTGTGCTATTCTTTAACTGTATGCATTTGGCATACAGGGGGATGAAATGGATAAGGTGAAGGAATTTCTGGCCAGAAAGAATATTGTATTTTCCGCAAAGCGATATGGAATTGATGCCCTGGGCGCAATGGCACAGGGACTTTTCTGTTCTCTGCTTATTGGAACCATGCTCAGAACGCTGGGCCAGCAGCTTGGCTGGGGCATGCTTGCGGATATCGGCGGCTATGCGATGAGTGTTTCCGGACCGGCTATGGCGGTGGCGATCGGGTATGCCCTGCAGGCAGATCCGATGGTTCTGTTCTCACTTGCGGCTGTAGGATGGGCCGCGAATGCGGAGGGAGGGGCCGGCGGACCGCTCGCGGTGCTTCTGATCGCAATTGCTGCGGCGGAATGCGGCAAAGCCGTGTCAAAGGAAACCAAGGTGGATCTGATTGTGACCCCGGCAGTTACCATTTTTGTCGGAGGTGTTCTTGCCAAGCTGATTGCGCCTCCGATCGGGACGGCTGCGGCTTCTTTCGGTCTTATTATTGATCAGGCTACCAAGCTTCAGCCATTCTGGATGGGAATTGTCGTATCCGTACTTGTCGGGATTGCTCTGACTCTGCCGATTTCTTCAGCGGCGATCTGTTCGGTACTGGGACTGACAGGACTTGCCGGAGGGGCGGCGCTTGCGGGCTGCTGCGCACAGATGGTTGGGTTCGCGGTCATTTCCTTTAAGGAGAACGGCTGGGGCGGTCTGATAAGCCAGGGGCTTGGAACCTCCATGCTGCAGATGCCGAATATTATTAAGAACCCACGGGTGTGGATCGCGCCGATTGCTGCTTCCGCGCTCACCGGTCCGGTTGCGACATGTCTCTTTCATCTTGAGATGAACGGAGCTCCGATCAATTCCGGTATGGGCACCAGCGGTCTCTGCGGACCGATCGGTGTGTGGACGGGCTGGATTGCGCCGAGTGAAGCTGCTGCCGCAAAGGGAGCGGTGCCGATTGTTCCGGGTGCGATGGACTGGGCAGGACTCATTCTGATCAGTTTTATCCTTCCGGCCATTCTGTCCCTTCTGATTCACACGCTTCTTAAGAAGACCGGATGGGTTCATGATGGCGATCTGAAGATTTCCTGATTCAGGGGATCTGTTGCGTTTACAACCGCAGAGATGCTGAGGGGAGAATATACGGAATGAAATATACAAAGGTGAAAGTTGCCAGTGCGGATGCGCCGAACCGGCTCTATCGTGTCATGTATCTCAGAGATGATATGAATCTTGTTCATTTTGCGGCTGTCATCAAAGGATCCTTTCAGGCATTTGACAGTCACCTGTATGAGTTTGTCAGTCAGGGCAGGCATTATGGACTTTATCCGGAGATATCAGAAGATCAGCAGAATTACCCGATGATGGACTACCGGGTTTCGGATCTTGAAAATAAATGCCGGTTCATCTATGACCTCGGTGAGAAGTGGGAGTTCAATATCACAATTTACAGGAATCCTGCGGATCTTCGCAATGAAGAGCGGGTCATAGTCGTGGAAGCAAGAGGGGCAGGTATATTTGAGGATGGACGGAATACCTTTCTGCATTACATCCATGGCGACATCGACCCGGCCTCCTCGAATGTCGATCCTGAACGGGGATTCACGCTTCCGGAGAATCTGTCCATTGATACCTTTGGAGAATTTGATGATCCGGTGGATCTCTATGAACTGGAAGAAATGATTGATGATGAGCTTCCGGAGGAAATGAGCAGCGAATGGCTGCGCTTTGACGCGTATATGAACGCCGCCAGTGAACAGTGGGATGACGGGGAACCGTGTACGCTGTACTCAAAGGCCTTCGAAGAATTCAGGAAAGTATGCAAGAGAAAAAGGGAAGCCGGTGTACTTGCGATGGATCTGGAAAAACTTCTTCTGGAACCGGGAGTTCCCTCAAGCGTCAGAGATCTTATTTTTGATCTGCCGCTGGCTTTTATTGAAACCGGTGACTGGGAAGAACTGCACCGTATTCTGAAGGAGATGCCGGATGTGATTGAACTCAATGGCGATCTGGAATCACAGTGGAAGCACTTTTACTGTGACAGTCTGATCCATCTTGGCCGCATGAATGAGGCTGAGAAGATGATCAATGCCTGGTATGAGGAATCGCCGATGAATGAGTGGGCCTGCATGGCCAAAGCAAAACAGCTCTGTGATCAGAATGATATTAAGGGCGCGGAACAGGTGTATGACCGATATATCAGTCAGTGTGAGGAGCCGGATTTTACCTCCGGCATCCTTCTGCAGGCTGCGGAAGATTTCTATAAGAATAACGACATGCATGAAAAGGCCCGGACATGCAGAGAAAAGCTGGAGGAATTACACCGCTGGATGGAAGAATACTGGTTTGATCCGGATGAGGCCGATGCAGAAAGCATGGAACGGATTGCGGAAAACGGGATTCCGCCGGAGATCTCATCCTTTCAGGGAAATGTTCTGGAACACTGCTGTGATCAGTTCCGCATTTATCCGAACCAGAGAAATTTTGTGAGAATCTTTCTTGCCCTTGCGGAACTGATGGTCCGAAATGAAAAGGTTACTCCGCATATTCATTCGGTCGGAGAGGAAGGGATTGAGTTTGTGACAGCTCAGGGAGATGATGGGAATCCCTATCTGATTCTGTATTCAGGACCTTTCGCATGCCGTGCGGCATCATTTGAACCGGAGATGAAGCTTACCATGCGTCAGCTCTATACGGCAATGCAGGATCTTGGCACGGAAGGAATTCTGATTGATCCGCTTCCGGAACAGAGTCCGATTATTATTCCAGCCCATCTTCTGAGTCGTTTTCTGGATATGCTGCTGGATGAGGAATATGATTCACCGGCAGAAGTTCCCTCCATGCTCAGCTGAAAAAACGACAGAAGATCTTACAGTGATGGAAAGGGGGATCCTGTCCGTAAATATGATATATAAGGGAAGAGAAAGGAGGCTTCTGATGAGAAGAAAAACATTCTGGAAAACTGCTGTGACAGCGGTTCTGGCATTCATTCTCGGGATGATTCCGGTACATGCGCAGTTAAACGGCGGCGGGCCATATGGAGATATTGAGGGAAACTATACCTGGGAGATCAACGGAAAAGGGTGGACGGTTTATTCTCAGAACGGATATTCCTGGGTTTATGATGATTATGGAAACCGTACCTATCTGGATGCTTACGGAAACAAACTGGACGGTATTTCGGCCGCAGCCGCAAGAACCATTGCGGAAATGAGACTGACCTATTATGGCACCTTCAACGGAACCGCCATCTATTCCAATCCAAACAATCAGCTCTTTACTGTCGGGGCAGACGGTCAGCTTTACCCATTCGGCGGCAGCGCACCGCAGCCGCAGAACAATGATTATGTCATGCACTATTCGTATACATCCAGCAGCGGATATAACATCTACCGGGATGATTACGGAAATTACTGGTGGTTCTCAGCCGGCGGAATTCCGAATCGCTGGTATGGAAACAATGCCGGCTCCTGGTGGCGGACCGATGTTCATGACTATGTCTATTCCTTCGCATATCGTTCTGCAGAGGGATACAATCTCTATCGCGATGATTACGGATCTCTCTGGTGGTTTGGAACCGGTGGGGTTCCGCATCAGTACAAAGAAGGATCCGGAAGTCCTTCTTCCAATCCCAATGGAAGACCGGCCGAAATCAATGTCGACTGGCGTCATTCCAATACAATGGAGGCAGACGGCCGGGTCAGCACCGTTTATGTCAATCAGTACTGGCAGGCGCCTTCCAATGTATTCTGGGCGCCGGAAGGCATGAAACTGATCGGCTGGGATTACGCGGAGAATACCGGTTATGTGAGATGGAAGCCGGGGGAGTGGATCAAGAACACCGGCAGTGATCTGCACCTGTATCCCGTTTACGGACGCTGAACAAGAACCAGACAGGAATTCCCGGAAACGGGAATTTTTGAAGAGAAAATAGAAAAACAGGAGACTTAATTCTATGGATTACCATTTCTTTGCGACTGTGTCGAGAATGAAGTACATTGAGCGCTGGGCACTGATGCGCTCCAGTCGGCGTGAGAATCTTTCGGAGCACTCTCTGGAGGTTGCCATGATTGCCCACGCTCTCTGCATGATCGCCAATGTGCGGTACGGACGCCATCTGAATTCTGACAAGGCGGCGGTAATCGCGATGTACCACGATGTATCCGAGATCATTACCGGGGATATGCCGACGCCGGTAAAATACGGCAACAACAATATCAGGGATTCTTACAAGGAAGTGGAGAAGGAAGCGAGAATACGGCTTCTGAAGCAGCTTCCGGAGGATCTGAAAGCGGTGTACACGGACATCATGATGGAGGAAAGGGAAGATCCGGAGGATGCCTATGTGTATGATCTGGTGAAAGCAGCAGATCGCTTAAGTGCCTATATCAAATGCATGGAAGAAAAGCAGGCAGGCAACCATGAGTTCGACACTGCCCGGATGAGCACGAAACAGAAGCTCGACCAGATGGCAGAGCGGCTTCCGGAGGTGAAGGATTACATGACGGAATTCCTTCCCTCCTACGGAGAAACTCTGGATACTCTGCTTGGTTAAGCGTTTTCAATCCGGAAAAGGCACGATATAATACATACAGTCAAAACCTGAAGAGAATACAGTCATGGCAGAAAAGCAGAGACCGGATGCAGAGTACCTGACTCTGAAGAAGGCATATGAAAAAAACAGGATCATGCAGGGCGAGGATCACCCCGATACTCTCGCTTCTTTGGACCGGCTCGCGGATTATTACGACCGGACCGGGGACTATGATGCGGCCATTGAACTGGAAGAGGAAATGCTTACCAAACGCAATACCATGGATGAAAAGGATGAGGATGCGATCGCCGACAGTTACAGCCGGCTTGCCGGTTATTACTGCCATCGCCGCGATTTTGCCCTTGCCCAGCGTCTTGCCCGGCATGCGCTGAAAATGCGGGAGGAAAAGCATGGGAAACAGGATCCGCTGACCTGGAACGCGGCCGGCAGACTGGCCAATATCTATGCCGATTCCGGAAAATATGAGGAGGCTGCGGAACTGGGGGCTGAGATCAAAAAGGAACGGGAAGCGTATTACGGACCTGAAAGTCATCAGGCTGCGGTTTCTTCTGAAAATCTGAGCAGTTATTATGCCGGTACCGGTGATTATGAAAAAGCAATCCTTCTTGGCAAGGAAGCCATGCATCGATACAGCGCGGCAGAGGATGACAGTTCATGTATTCTCAGAACTGCCGATCTATTGGCTGGATATTATACCAAACTGAGAAGATATGATGACGCGATCCGGATGGAGCAGGAAGTGCTTGCGCAGATCCGCGAAAATCAGGGAGAAAACCATCCGGATACGATTACGATTCTGAATAATCTTGCCTATGCCTACGGCAGATCGCATGATCATAACCGGGCGGTTGCCTATGGCCTGCAGTCTTTTGAAAAGTGCCGCGGGTTTTATGGTGACAAACATTTTGAAACACTGAAAGCCGCAAGAAATCTTGCCGGTTATTACCGCAATGCCGGTTATTATGAAAAAGCCGCTGAGCTTGCGGAAAAGAATGCGGCTCTTTCGGCACAGTTATGCGGACCGACCGCTTCTGAGACGATTTCGGATGAGCTGTTTCTGGCGGAGTGTCACGCGAAAAACAATGACAGCAGACGTGCGATCCGGGTTGGCGAAGCCGCTGTCACGCATCTGCGGGATTCGCTTGGCTATACCGATCCCCTGACCCTGAAGGCGGTCAGTGCATTATCCGATTATTATTACATGGACGGAAATCTTGAAGAAGCTGTTTCCCTGAAACGGTATGTATATGAAAAGCGGAAGGAGATTTACGGAGAGGATTCGCGTGAAACACTGCGCACTGCCGCACGGCTGATCTCCCTTCTGATCCGCAGTCACGAAACCGAAGAAGCTCTGGATCTCGGCAATCATTATTTTGATCTGATCCGAAGTACCTTCGGTAAAATCTCACCGGTAACCCGCACCTTCCTTGCCGACATGCGGCAGGGACTTGAAGAATATGACAGGATGGAGGAGGATCTTCAAAATGAATGAAAACAAACGCCCCGAAACAATGGAACGCATTACAACCCCAGAACTTGCTCAGGCATTTATTGATCAGGAAGTTCAGGCCGTACGTGATCAGGTGAAAGATGGAAAGGTTCTGCTGGCGCTGAGCGGCGGAGTTGATTCCTCTGTTGTCGCAGCGCTTCTGATCAAGGCCATTGGCCGGAATCTTGTGTGCGTGCATGTTAATCACGGATTCCTCAGAAAAGGTGAGCCGGAGCAGGTTATCCAGGTTTTTCAGAAGGAACTCGGTGCAAATCTGATTTATGTGGATGCCAGCGACCGCTTTATTGACAAGGTTGCCAATGTCAGTGATCCGGAACAGAAGCGTCATATCATCGGTGAAGAGTTCATCAAGGTATTTGATGAGGAAGCACAGAAGCTTTCCGGTATCCATTTCCTTGGTCAGGGAACCATTTATCCGGATATTCTTGAAAGTGAAAAGGGGATCAAGGCCCATCACAATGTCGGCGGTCTTCCCAGCAATATGGATATGGAACTGGTTGAGCCGGTCAAGCTTCTCTACAAGGATGAAGTAAGAGTCGTCGGAAAGCAGCTTGGTCTTCCGGAATCCATGGTTGAACGGCAGCCGTTCCCGGGTCCTGGACTTGCGGTCCGCACACCTGGAGCGATTACAAGAGACCGGCTTGAGGCTGTACGCGAATCCGACGCCATTCTGAGAGAGGAATTCGCAAAGGCGGGACTGGCAGGAAAGGTCTGGCAGTATTTCACGATTGTTCCGGATTTCCGGACAACGGGTATTGTCAATGGCGAACGTTCTTTCGCCTGGCCGGCAGTCATCCGGGCGGTTAATACAAGAGACGCCATGACCGCGACAATTGAGGAAGTTCCTTATGAAGTACTCAGGAAGATTACCGAGCGTATTACCCATGAAGTTCCTGGGGTCAACCGAGTACTGTTTGATCTGACACCCAAGCCAACCGGAACAATTGAGTGGGAATAATAACTTGTCCCGATGGAACCCGGATTATTCTGAAATATGTAAACTGAATTATCCTGGGTA
>CAMNFS010000054.1 GCA_946537255.1 uncultured Erysipelotrichaceae bacterium | reverse complement strand
ATACAGAGTTCTCTTCTTCCGCGCCCCTTGAGCAGAAGTATTCACAGCCCGGTGAATATGAGGTTTTCACTCTCGATGATCCATCTGAGAATGAGACGATAAAAAAGGTGCGTTTCTGGTATCCTTCAGAACTGGCGGGCAACGATGAAAAGTATCCAGTGATCGTAGTCGTGAATGCCAGCGGGACACCTGCTTTCAAATATGAACCGTGGTTTAAGCGGCTTGCGTCGTGGGGATTCATTGTTGTCGGAAACGAAGACCCGCAGGCAGGAACCGGTGAAACAACGTCCATCATGCTCGACTATTTTTTGGATCTGCCGCAGAATCATAGATTGAACGGCAGGCTTGACACAGAGAACATCGGAATCGTGGGTTTCTCACAGGGTGGAGCCGGAGCCCTGGCAGCAGTAACGATGTACGACAATGGTACCGTGTATAAAACGATATTTACCGGGAGCGCAGCCTATCCGTTTCTTGCCGGAAACATGGGTTGGAAATATGATGTTTCCAAGATCTCGATTCCATACTTTATGGCAGCAGGAACCGGAGCAACCGATGATAAAGGTGTGGCTGATATCATCAAGGAATATGCCGGAGTTTCGCCGCTTGCTTCCATGATTGAGAATTATGAAATGATCAGCGATGAAGTGCTTAAGGTACGTGCAAGAGCGACCGGCGCAGAGCACGAAGACATGCTTGCTCGGAGTGACGGCTACATGACAGCATGGATGCTGTGGCAGCTCTGCGGAGATGAAGATGCTGCTGCGGTATTCGTTGGTGAGAATGCGGAGATCCTTCATAACAGCAACTGGCAGGATGTGGAGAAAAACAAATGAGCAGAAAAGCAGGGAAAAAGAGACATACTCTATTAATCGTTCTTGCAAGCGTACTGGCTGTTCTGGCGATAACCGCTATGGTCCTTATGACGCACACACAGATCATCGTAGGTACGATTCAAAAGCTGTCGGCCAATACTGTAAATACCATAAACTCCTTTGAGCCTCTTGGCGAGCCGATGGAAGGTATGAAGGATAATGGTCAGTACATCATTACAGAGGTTCAGTATTCTGAAAACTATCCAAACAGCTTCCTGGATATCACCTACCCGGATGAAAACAGGGAAACAGCACGGCCCACTCTTATCTACTTTCATGGCGGCGGATTCTTCGGCGGCAGTAAGAGCTTCGGGGATCCTCTCGCTGAAAGTGATGCAACGGCATTGCTGGACGATATCTGTGCAGAAGGGTTTAATCTTGTCAATATTGATTACGTGCTGGTCCCGGAATACCATTTTCCGGCCCCGCTGATTCAGGCCAACGAGGCGTTTCGGTTTTTGATCGATCATGCGGATGAATATCATCTGGACATGGATCGTGTGGTTATTATGGGCTCATCTGCAGGAGCGATTATCACAAGCCAGCTTGGAAGCATTATTACTGATCCGGATTACGCTGAAACCTTGGGTATTGCACCTGTGCTGAGGCCGGAGCAGGTCAAGGCAGTCGTGCTTGACGATGCACCTCTCGTTTATGATAAGTTTTCTTTGGGGACCAAGGTGCTTGTAGGCAACTATGTGAAAGGTTCCATCTTCCTCAATCGTGAGGAAAAGCAAAAATATAACAACATCCTGTGGGTTGATTCAAACTATCCGGATGCGTTCTTATTGGGCAGTGAATATTACGTAGATATGCGGGAAATGGACTCCGCATTAACCAGTGCAGGCGTGGAACACGTTTTAGTTGATCCTCTGGCCGAACGTAATCTCCAAATGCAGCATTGCTTTGTTGCATCGGAGCGTGTAAACGAGGTGGCAAAAGACGCCTTTGACAGGATGATTGCTTTCCTGAAAAGCCGCGTCTGATCTTTCGACATACGGATGATATTATTGCGTTTTCTGATTCCATCGTGAAAAGAGCGGTCCGTGCCGTATTGCGTGAACCGCTTCTGTACAAGGATTTTCTCTGCTGCGGAAACAGCGCGGTTATTGAGTTTCTTCTGCAGGCCGGACTTTATGATGAAGCGAGAACCCGCGCCGCGATGATGTCTGAAAGGGCAGTACGGAACGGACATTTCAACTGTCTTTCACCGAATGTGCAGGAGATCTTCTCCCCGTCCCTGTTTTATGGAGCGGCCGGAATCGGATATGAAATGCTGAGGATCATGGCGCCGGATCAGACGCTGAGCGCGTATCCGTAATTCTGCCTGTGTTTGGATTGCTCTATCGACATGCACGCAGAAATCTGAATCAACGGGAACCCAGATAGGTTCTGAAATCCTCCGGTGAAAGTGGCCTGCTGTAAAAATATCCCTGAACCGCGTCACATCCCTCAGACTTCAGAAACTCTTTCTGATCTGCTGTTTCCACCCCTTCGGCTATTGTTTTCATATGCAGTTCCTTCGCCATTGCAATGATGGAATGAACCACATGGTTTCCTCTTTCAGAACCGATGCCGTCAATCAGACTCTTGTCCATCTTAAGTACGTCATAAGGGATGGATGCCAGGTTCTCATAATTTGCGAATCCTGACCCGAAATCATCTGTTTCCACCGTGAAGCCGGCAGACTGAAATTCCCTCACTACTTCGGACAGTCTGTCTTTTTCCATTTCCGAGCTTTCCGTCACTTCAATACTGACAGCTCCATCAGGAAGATTGTATTCTGTGAAGATTTCATCATATTCCGAAACGACGCTGCTCTGCATGCAGGTCTTCGCAGACAGGTTGACTGAGATGGGGAACAGTTCCTTTCCTGTTTCAAAACGCTCCTTCTGAAATCTGCAGACGGTCTGAAACACATAGCGGTCCAGCTGGGGTATTTTTCCGGATTCCTCAAGCACCGGAATGAAAACGCCCGGAGAGATCAGACTGTCTCCGTCCTTCCATCTGGAAAGGGCTTCTGCCCCGGCAAGCTGTTCATTGGAAGAAAGGATGATCGGCTGATACCATACCTCAATCCTTCCATTGGAAAGAGCGGATTCAAACTGTGCGGCCAGATCGGAACTGACCGTGGGGTCCGCTGATGAATCCGTATGGTCCGATTTCTTTCCGCCGCTTTGAAAAAACAGGATGAGTTCCGCAAGAATCAGAATCATCAGAATCAGATAAAACAGTCGATACAGTTTGACGCTCTTTTTATCCATATAAAGCCTCCGTGTCTGTCTCTAAGGATCAGAAAAAGCAGGGTCTTTCTGCTTTTTCTGTGAATCCTTCCTCTCAGTAACTCCCGGATGCCGGTTCTGCTCGATCAAAGATGCGGGAGAAGCGGCTGAGGACTATCCATACCGTTCCATGACAATCTGTTCGCTTCCGTCCTGCTTCACAAAATGAAGCCGGGTTCCTTCCGCGTAAAGCACCCATGGGCTGCCGCTGCTGTCCTGAAGAAGAACATGCCATCCGCAGTCCGCGTCAAGATAAGGAGTCATGATGATTTCAGGCTGTTCCAGTATCACGCTGCCTGTCGGTTCTTTCTCCTGACAGGAAAGATCGAGCGAGGAACTGAGACCATCGCTGTAAAGACGGAACTCCCTGCCCTGATCGATGGAATGCCAGACACCGGAACAGATGGCATTGATTTCCGCTTCGGTGTTGGACGATGCGGCAGAAAGAACGATCCGTTCTCCATGATCTTCAAAAAACTCTTCCTTCAAATGATCCGGATCTGCCCCGGAACGAAGAACTGCCGCAAACTGGTTCAGGACTTCCCGTCCGCCTTCCGGTATCACATTATCATAGCTGATGGATATGTATGCATGTTTATTTCCGCTGAGATCCGAGTCATCAAAGGTCATCTGAATCAAAGTGGACGGAGCGTCAAGCGCAATCATTTCATCATTGAATGGAAGATCACCCCAGACAGACAGATTGTATCTGTCAATCAGATCCCGCAATGAGACAAACAGGGATTCTTCTGCCGTATAGGTTTTCACGATCAGAGGAAGGTAATGATTGGGGGATGAGCGGGTCATGATCAGCGGGGCTCCGTTTTCATCCCTGGAAAGCAGGATGCTGTCCGTGCCTCCTTCCATTCCTCCGCCATGCATGAAGGAAGCCTCTGTCAGCGGGCCGTGTTCTGCCTTCTGCATCTGCAGTTGTTTCAGGGTAATGTCTTTTCTGAATTTGCCATTGCTGTCTTTCAGGGGTTTTGAGCCGAAACCGGACTGGAACATAATGAAACCTCCAATGAGAATGAGTATTGTGACTATGAGAATTCCTGTTATCTTTTTCATGATGTTATCTCCTGGCCCGTATGATCTCAGGCAGGACCGTATCCATCTCAGTACCAGTTGAAACTGTAGAATGTGCTGGAATCGCCGAGAATATGGGCGTTGATCATGCGGGTATATCTGCTCTGATCAATTCCGATATCAGTATATGCAAATACGATTTTCAGATGATCCTCAGGAGTATCCTGATCCGGAAGCTGGGATCGGACAATGACTTCTGTGACAAGACCGTTTTCTTTCGTGTATTCAAAGGTTCCTGTTTCACCTGGAGGACCGGCCCGGTAAACCACGCTGGTTCTGCTTACAAGACCTTCCGTATAATCGAGCGTATAGGTGCCGTTGAAGCGCATCCATTCCTTTTCCTCTCCTGCGCCGGTATTGGCATACAGACCGGAATGAATGGTTTTTCTGAGCAGGCCGTTTTCCAGTGTCACATTGACGGAATCGATTTCTTCCATGCTGGATCCATTCTTCAGCCTGGTGTCATTCAGGAAGGCAGTGAAGTATTCGCCGCCGCATCCGTACTGATAAAGCTGTCTGGTCTTTGAATCGGCTGTTTCTGAGCGGACCTCATATACTCTGCCTTCATTGTATTGGGCGGTAAGCAGAAGGGTTCCATCCTGATCATATTTGTTCATGGAGACCGGAATCCCGTTTTCCAGGCTGTATTCAAAGGAGAACGTATGGGCGCGGCTTCCTTTTCTTCCATTGTCTGAGTCAGAGGGAAGGCGTTTTCGTACGTATACATCTGCCTGTATTCCTCCTCCCATTCACCGGTTGTAAGGCTGCGATGATAAACGGTTACGGAAGATGGAAGAAAAAAGGAGGAAGAAGGGGATGCAGGGTGAGAAGCACAGGAAGAAGAAAACAGCAGAGCGGCACTGAATAAGAGAAGAAAGCTCAGTTTTTTTATCATTCTGAAGACCTCCGGAACAGTCTGATCAGTTTCTTCCATTATACCAACTGATTTTCTTTTTCTGAAAGGATGCCGGAAACGGAAATCCTGTCTTTCCAGCCCCGGCATGGCATCGTGCATTTATAATGAAATCAAAGATCCAGCAGTTTTTTTTGAACGATCGGCAGGTGATGTTTATGAAACAGATATTCCGGGCGGCACTGTGTCTGAGCGTCGGATTTCTTCTGTGCGGATGTGCGGCGCTGAAGATTCCTTCCGACTCTTTTTCAGAGGATTCAGAAACCATAGTGTTTGCGGATGGAAAAAAGATAAAAAGCGAGCGTTTCAGTGAATTCTACTATACGGAGGAGAATATCAATTTCAATGCTTTTTATCAGAGATACCGCTTTTTTACGGAAGATGGAAAGAAGATGTTTTTCCATGAGCAGCGGAAAGTGGAAAACGGGTATGGGCCGGCAGGAGAAAAGGACAGAACGGCGATGGGGCAGAAGGAGCTCAGTGAAGAAGAGTGGCTTTCCTTCGTCGGTTATCTGAAACAGGGAACTCTGAGGAAACGGAGGGATTCCGCGGAATCCGGCAGTACGGGGCCCTGGATGTATCTGTATTGTCAGAATGAGGATCCCGCCGGACTTGTTTTCCAGTTTTCATCCGGCGGAGACTGCCTGAAATTTGAAGCGTTCTGCGCAGAGCTTGCGGAAAAGTGCGGATGATCCAGGAGTAACACCGGCTGCGGTGAATTCTGACTTTTTATGAATGAGAGGCGGAAGGAAAGGAAAACAGAACCCTGAGAGAGTTCTGTTCAGAGAAACGGTTATCGCTGACTCAGCGGTACGTAAGGTTCTTCCTTTTTGACGCTGATATAGGCAGGACGGATGATTTTGCCTGCATTCTGGATTTCTTCGATCCGATGGGCACTCCATCCGGAAATCCTGGCCATCGCGAAGATCGGAGTGAACAGTTCGACCGGAAGCCCGAGCATCTGATAGACCAGTCCGGAATAGAAGTCCACATTGGCGCTGACGCCTTTGTACATCTTCCGCTTCTCACCGATCAGTACCGGCGCGGTTTCCGCTACATACTGATACAGTTCAAACAGATCTTCAAATCCGTTTTCCACCGCCAGACTGCGGGCACATTCCTTCAGGATTTCCGCACGGGGATCTGAAATGGAATAGATTGCGTGTCCCATTCCATAGATCAGTCCGGCTTTGTCAAACGCGTTCTTATCCAGCAGGGCAGCCAGATAATCTCTGACCTGATCGTGATCCTGCACATTAATCGTTTTTTTCATGTCGTTGAACATCTGGACAACCTTGATATTGGCGCCGCCATGACGCGGCCCTTTCAGGGAACCAAGAGCGGCGGAAATCGCCGAGTAGGTATCTGTTCCGGATGAAGTCACAACATGAGTTGTGAAGGTCGAGTTGTTTCCGCCTCCGTGATCCGCGTGAATCACCAGGGCAAGGTCCAGCATTCTGGCTTCAATCTGGGAGAACTTTCCGTCCTTGCGCACCATATGAAGGATGTTTTCGGCAGTTGAAAACTGCGGTTTCGGATTGCGGATCAGAAGACTCTTTCCAAGATGATAATGACGATATCCCCGGTAGGCATATACACCGAGCATCGGGAATACCGAAATCAGATGAAGGCACTGCCGCAGAACGTTGGCAATGGAGATGTCATCCGGGTTCTCATCGTAGACATAAAGCGCAAGTACCGCTCTTGAAAGGATGTTCATGACATCCTTTCCGGGTGCCTTGAGAATCATGTCTCTGGTAAAGGATTCCGGCATGGTCCGGATATCCGCGAGATAATTCTGGAATTCCGTCAGCTCCGCCCGGTTGGGCAGCTTGGAGAACAGAAGAAGATAGGTGGTCTCCTCAAATCCAAACCGTCTGTCTGCCATGAATCCATGGACAAGATCATTCACATTGATGCCTCGGTAGAAGAGTTTTCCTGCGCAGGGAACTTCATTTCCCTCCGCGTCGATTTCCTTTGCGGTTACGGTAGATATTTCAGTAAGACCTGTCACTACGCCCTTGCCATTGAGATCGCGCAGTCCCTTGTTGACTTTGTACTTGCTGTAAAGTTCGGGGGTTATATGATTGCGGGCATTGGACAGCTGTGAAAGGCCTTTGACATATGGGGTGATATCTGAATAACTCATCGCTTTCCTCCTTTTTTCTTACGGCAGGTTTGTTTGATCTTACGGACGCAGAGAAACAGAACCAAAGCACTTCGATAATTCGCTATTTTATTGAAAATACGACGCAAAAACAAGTGAAAAAATTTCAAAAATACATGATTCAGTCATTTTCGGTTTCAAAAATAAAAAGCCACCGGATTTCCTCCGGTGACTTTCTGAAAGCAATTACTTGTCGAGCTTCGGTCCGGCCGCAACCAGAGCCTTGCCGGCATCGTTGTTCTCGTACTTGTGGAAGTTCTTGATGAACCGTCCGGCGAGATCCTTTGCCTTTTCATCCCAATCAGCAGGATTTGCATAGGTATCGCGGGGATCGAGAATTCCGGTATCGACACCCGGCAGTTCAGTCGGTACTTCGAAGTTGAAGTAAGGGATCCGCTTTGTCGGAGCCTTGAGAACATCTCCATTCAGGATCGCGTCAATAATGCCGCGGGTATCCTTGATGGAGATCCGCTTGCCGGTTCCGTTCCAGCCGGTGTTGACGAGATATGCCTTTGCGCCGCTCTTCTTCATCTTCTTGACGAGCTCCTCGCCGTATTTGGTCGGATGGAGTTCGAGGAAGGCCTGTCCGAAGCAGGCACTGAAGGTCGGAGTCGGTTCTGTGATTCCGCGCTCGGTTCCCGCAAGCTTTGCAGTGAAGCCGGAGAGGAAATAGTACTGGGTCTGTTCCGCGTCAAGGATGGAAACCGGAGGCAGAACACCGAATGCGTCAGCGGACAGGAAGATCACATTCTCTGCCTGAGGGCCGGAAGAAGTCGGACGAACCTTCTGAACGATCTTTTCGATATGATCGATCGGATAGGAAACACGGGTGTTTTCGGTTACGCTCTTGTCTGCGAAATCGATCTTGCCGTTGGCATCCACAGTAACGTTCTCAAGCAGCGCATCACGACGGATTGCGTTGTAGATATCCGGTTCGGAATCCTTGTCAAGATTGATGACCTTCGCGTAGCAGCCGCCTTCGAGGTTGAAGACGCCGTTATCATCCCAGCCATGTTCGTCATCACCGATGAGAAGACGCTTCGGATCGGTGGAAAGAGTAGTTTTTCCGGTTCCGGAAAGACCGAAGAAGATGGCAGTGTTCTTGCCTTCCATATCGGTGTTTGCGGAGCAGTGCATGGAAGCGATGCCCTGCAGCGGGAGGTAGTAGTTCATCATGGAGAACATACCCTTCTTCATCTCGCCGCCATACCATGTGTTCAGGATGACCTGCTCACGGCTTGTGATATTGAAGGCAACCGCTGTCTCGGAATTGAGACCCATCTCCTTATAGTTGTCAACCTTTGCCAGGGATGCGGTATAAACGGTGAAATTCGGCTGGAAGTTTGCGGCTTCTTCCTCTGTCGGCTTGATGAACATGTTTCTTACAAAGTGTGCCTGCCATGCGACTTCCATGATGAAGCGGACCGCCATGCGGGTATCCTTGTTTGCGCCGCAGAATGCGTCAACGACAAACAGTCTCTTGTTGGAAAGCTCCTTGAGGGCGAGATCCTTGAGAACTGCCCAGTTGGCTTCAGAGAGCGGGTGGTTGTCATTCGGATACTCCGGTGTGTTCCACCAGACGGTGTCCTTGGAGTTCTCGTCCATGACAATGTACTTGTCCTTGGGAGAACGGCCGGTGTAGATGCCGGTCATGACGTTGACTGCGTCAAGCTCAGTCAGCTGGCCCTTTTCATAGCCGGTCAGTTCCGGATTCATTTCTTCCTTGAAAAGGAGTTCATACGAAGGGTTGTACACGATTTCCTTTGTTCCGGTGATGCCATACTTTGTTAAATCAATCTGACTCATGTTTGTTCCTTACCTCTTTCTGTTTGGGGAATTCAGGTTAGAATTCCCGAACTCACGCATTAGTATATAATCTTTTTATGCGTGATGAAATAGACAAAACAGAAGATTTCAATAAAAAATTGCGGGATTTGGAAATTTTGAAGGAAATCGGAGACCCATCGGTAAATGTAATCGTTTACGAGACAATTGACTCAACGAATACGGAGGCAAGGCGGCTTCTGGAGCGGGGAATGAAACCGCCGTTTGTGCTTGTCTCGGATTATCAGAGTGCCGGCAGGGGAAGACATGGAAATACCTTTTTCTCTCCGGAAAAAGGCCTGTACTATACGCTTGTCATATCTCCGAAGGACATGTCCGCCGCCATCGCAAGAACAACTATCGCTGCGGCAGTGGCACTTCAGGAGGCGATTCTGGAAACCGCCGGCATTGAGTGCGGAATCAAGTGGGTCAATGATCTGTATCTCAACGGAAAAAAAGTGGCCGGTATACTCTGTGAAGCACCGCATCAAAAATCCGGGCCGGAAAGGATCATTATCGGGATCGGGGTGAACATCGCTCAGAAGGAATTCCCTGCGGAACTCGAAGGAAAGGCGGGTTCTCTGAACTGCCCGGATCTTGATCGGAACAGGCTTGCGGGATCTCTGACAAAACGCCTTCTTCTCTATTGTGAAAATCTCAGGGATCCGCATCTGCTGGAGGCTTATCGAAGCCATTCCTTCCTTCTGGGACGGCAGGTTTCCTTTCTTTACAACGGGAAACCCGTTTCCGGAAGAGCAGTGAGTATCAATGAGGATGGAAATCTTCTGGTTGAAGGGGAAGATCAGACTTATGTGCTTTCTTCCGGAGAAGTATCCCTCTCTTTATGGAAATAAAAAGACCGGACCTGTTCTATGGTTGAACAGATCCGGTTTTCCGCTTTCTTACCGTCAGTCTTCGATAATCGTAATACGGCCGCTGCCGGCTGGGTTTTCATATTCAGAAGGAATGACGCCTTTCAGCACATTTACAATGTAGTTGATCATATACTGGTTGTCGACGCCGATCTGGTCCATGATGATTTCCTCAGGATCAAACATCTTATAACCATCAGAGCCGTTTTTCAGCAGGAATTCAATGCTGGCAAGACGGTATTTTCTCTTTGGATCCACCGGCTCCCCGTTGATCTTCACATTCTGAACCCGCCTGACGCCCAGACTGCAGGAGAAGTTTCCTTCGATATCGGTCATACAGCTGGACGAATTGGCCGCGTGCAGTTCATAGGTGATGCCGGATACCTGAGGGAACGCGCCGGCTTCACTGGGATAATGCGACGTGCCCCACTCAAGCGCATCAAGAATCGTCTGTCCGCTCACTAGAGACACACAGATCTGATTGGAGAACGGGAATGTCCGGATGATGTCGCCGCGGGTAATCTCTCCGGTCCTGATATCGGAGCGGACACCTCCGCCATTGACGATTACACACTCTGCTTTTGAGTAATACTTGATCACATCGGCATAAAAATCAGCGAGATTGGTTTCCTTTCGGCGCACCTGCCGTACCGCTGCGCCGTTTTCATCCTTTTCTTCGGCATCGGAAATCAGAAGCGGGAAATCCGTTTTTCCGATGACCTGTTTCTCAAGGACATCGACTGCCGCGAGTTCCTGATTCAGAGGTTCTGTCAATTCGTTGGCAATTCCGAAGAGGGAGGCGGGTGTATCCGTGTTGTTCCAGGTATAGAGACCGGTGGAGACGGTTCCGTCCTTCAGATGAATGCGCATATAGCCGATCGCTTCCATTTTGGTGCCGCAGTCCGCCCGGGGGACCGGGTTTCCGTCCCGGTCATTCATGGTCACGAGGTGGGTGTCGTGGGAATGGCCGTCGAGAACCGCGGAAAGACCGCTGGTGCGTTCGATCAGATTCTGGAAATTGTAAGGGTCATCAGACTCATCACTGCCCAGATGACACAGGGCAACCACATAATCCGCACCGTCTTTTTTCAGCTGATCGATGTTTTTCTGCACTTCTTCATAAAGAAGATCACCGCTGTCATCCTGCATGAAATCAAAGATCCGCTCTCCCTCTTCATTTTCAAGATTGACGATATTTGTGCTTCGGAGGGTATCAGGTGTTGTAATACCGATGAATCCGATCCTGAACGGGCCGAGGTCGCACATTCTGGTGGGTTCGAACATGCGGGTGCCGTTTTTCGTGATATTGCAGGAAAGATAGGGGAACTCTGCGGTTTTCACAACCGTTTCAAATGCCTGCCAGCCGAAGTCGAACTCGTGATTGCCGGGAACTGCCGCATCATAGTGAAGCCGGTTCATCAGCCGGGTAATGGCCAGTCCTTCCGTCAGGGTGCCGATCACATCTCCCTGGATGGCATCGCCGTTATCCACCAGCAGATTCGGAATACCCTTCTGATTCATGACGTTCCGGATCTGTTCGAGTCCTACCAGTCCGAATCCTTCATCGATTCCGCAATGGATGTCGGTGGTAAAAAGAATATATGCGTATTCCGGTTCTTCCTGTATTACAGATGCCGCGGTCTCTGAGGGCGCGGCTGAGGGTTCCGTGGAAGGAAGGGGAGAAGGCTGTACGTTTTCGGCAGGGGAGATACAGCCGGTCAGCAGGATGGTCATGGTGAGAAGAGATGACAGTATAATTGGAAGTTTCAGTGATCTGTTCATGATTCGCTCCATTCATTTTTGCAGAAATTATAACCCGCTTCCGGATTGTTTCCCATAGGTTCTCGAGAGCAAAGAAAAAAGCTGCCGAAGCAGCTTTTGCAGAAATGGATTATGCCCCGAACATTTTCAGCATGAAGCCGGCAGCGACCGCTGAGCCGATGACACCAGCCACATTCGGTCCCATGGCATGCATGAGCAGATAGTTGTTCGGATTGGCCTTCTGGCCTTCAATCTGGCTGACACGGGCAGCCATCGGAACTGCCGATACACCGGCTGAGCCGATCAGCGGATTGACCTTTCCGCCGGTTACCCTGTACATAACCTTGCCGATCAGAAGTCCGCCGGCAGTAGAGAAGGCGAAGGCGATGAGACCCAGAATAACGATTTCAATCGTTCTCAGAGTCAGGAAGTTGGTTGCGACAGCTTTGGCACCGACGGAGATACCGAGGAAGATAATGACGATATTGGTCAGAGCGTTCTGCGCGGTATCACTCAGACGGTCGGTAAGACCGGTTTCCTTCAGAAGATTTCCGAACATCAGAAGACCGACAAGCGGTGCGGTATCCGGAATCAGAAGAACAACGAAGATCGTAACGGCAATCGGGAAGATAATCCGCTCGGTCTTGGAAACAGCACGGGTCTGCTTCATGACGGTCTTGCGTTCTTTCTCGGTTGTAAGCATGCGCATGATCGGCGGCTGAATCATCGGAATCAGCGCCATGTAGGAATAGGCCGCGATGGCAATGGCCGGAAGATACTCCATGGCCAGCTTGGATGCCGTAAGAATTGCGGTAGGGCCGTCGGCACCGCCGATGACACCGATCGCTGCGGCAACTTTCGGATCAAATCCGAGAACGAGCGCCATCAGGAAGGCGGTGAAGATACCGAACTGAGCACCGGCTCCCATCAGAAGGGAGGACGGATTGGCGATCAGCGGACCGAAGTCCGTCATTGCGCCGGTTCCAAGGAACACGAGAGAAGGATAGATTCCGTACTCAACACCGAGGGAAAGATAGTGAATCAGACCTTCCGTAATACCGGTGCGCGGCAGGTTTGCCAGCAGCACACCGAAGGCAATCGGAATCATAAGGAGCGGTTCATACTTCTTGCCGATACCGAGGTAAAGCAGGACGCATGCCACTATAATCATGACCAGATATCTTGGGTCTTCAATCAGTCCGGCAAAACCGGATTCCTGAAAGATCTGGATCAGAATGTCAATAATATTCATCCGGCGTTCTCCTACTGAATCGTCGCGATCACCTGATCAGTCTGAACCCCAGCTCCCTTACTGACGGTAACCGATGTGATCGAACCGGCACGCGGTGCAACGATTTCATTTTCCATTTTCATCGCTTCAAGAATGAAGAGGATGTCGCCTTCCTTGACTGCCTGACCTACAGAGCATCTGATATCCAGAATGGTTCCGGGCATCGGTGACTTGATCGGATCGCCGGCACCGGCTGCCGGAGCAGGTGCCGCTGCCGGAGCAGGGGCAGGTGCGGGTGCGGCTGCAGCAGGAGCTGCGGCGGGCGCAGGAGCGGCTGCTGTCATAGGTTCAGCCTTGCCGGCAAATACGGCTGTGGCTTCTCCTTTTTCTACTTCGACTTCATATTTCTTGCCGTTTAATGTAATGACGTATTTCATGTCTAATATTCTCCCTTTAGTCCAATGCCCTGATCGATTTGAAGATCAGCTGGCTGAGCGGAATCTTTGTTTCATCCGAGATGATGGCCATAATGCATGCGGCTGTTTTCTCATCCACGTTGTATAAAGCGAGCTCTCCGCCGTATACTGCCTCTTCCTTCGGCTCACTTGTCTTAACAGGAGCGGCCGACGGGGATGCAGAGGCGGGCGCTGCCGCAGGTGCTTCCGTTTTGGTGGATTTTTCCAGAGCCGTAACCGCTTTGTTGATCATCACGATGATGAACCAGAGCAGACACAGCATCAGGAAGACAATCAGAAATCCGGAAACGGCTACAATCAGCGCGTTTATTACACTCATGGTTACTCAGCCTCCTGGATGGTATAGCTGACTTTGAGCGCTTTCTTTTCTCTGCGCTCCTTGAGGAAGGCTTCCGCCTGCTGAGGGAAGGCAATGTAGCTGAGAACATCCTCTTCACTTTCGGCAAGATCGCCGAGATATTTCTTTGCGGCAGGGAATTCCGGCTCGATCGTGTCATCATATCTGCCCTCGATCGGCTTTTCGTCGCCAAGTGCCTTTTTCATGAGATCCTCACTGATCGGAGCGGGAGAGTGCCCGTATTCTCCGCGGCAGTACGCCTTGACTTCCTTGGAAATCAGCTTGTATCTTTCGCCGGTCAGGACATTGGTGACCGCCTGGGTTCCGACCATCTGGCTCATCGGAGTGACAAGGGGAGGATATCCCATATCCTTGCGTACCTTCGGTGTTTCCTCAAGAACCGCGTCCAGCTGATCCAGCTTGTCAACCGCGGTCAGCTGGGAAATAAGGTTCGAGAGCATTCCGCCGGGGATCTGATAGTTCAGGGCATCGATCTTTGTGGTAAGAACGGACGGGTTGAGTCCGCCTTCCTTCAGGAAGCGGGCCTGAACCGGCTTGAAATGATCGTTGATCTTCTGGCAGACCTTCAGATTGACACCGGTGTCATAGCCCATTTCTTCCAGAGCATAGACCAGAGACTCGGTGGACATATGAGAAGTTCCGCCGGAGAAGATGGAGATTGCGGTATCCACGCCGTCCGCGCCGGCTTCAATTGCCTTGAGCAGCGTCATCGGCGCAAGACCGGTAGTGGTGTGGGAATGCACATATACAGGGATCTTCAGATCCTTCTTGAGTTCTGTGACAAGGTCATAGCATGCCTTCGGGCTCATGATTCCCGCCATATCCTTGATACAGATGGAATGGCAGCCCATGGATTCCAGCTTTTTCCCCAGGGCGACATAGCTTTCGAAGGTATGTACAGGGCTGGTGGTATAGCAGATGGTTCCCTGAGCATGACCGCCGGCCTTCAGGCATTCATCAATCGCGGTTGCCATATTGGCCGGGTCGTTCAGAGCGTCAAAGATACGGATGATGTCAATTCCGTTTTCGACCGACTTGCGGACAAACGCGCGTACGGTCTCATCAGAATAATGATGGTAGCCGAGGATGTTCTGTCCTCTCAGCAGCATCTGCAGCTTTGTGTTTTTCACCTTGGAACGGATAAAGCGAAGTCTGTCCCAGGGATCCTCATCCAGGTAGCGCAGGCAGGAGTCAAAGGTAGCTCCGCCCCAGACTTCCATGGAATAGTACCCCGCCTGATCCATGGTCTCGAGGATATCCTCGAAATCGGATCTGGGCATGCGGGTTGCGATCTGCGATTGGTTCGCGTCCCGCAGCACCACTTCAGTAATGTTAACTTTCTTTTTCTTCATGTTTCTATCCTCTCTTCGATTCAAAAAAACCGAATGCCCATCTACTATAAATGATTTTCCATCAGTTTTGGAAGGTATTTCTTCGATAATTGACTACATTTTTCTGAATTTGTCGGATTGGGGAAAGAAAAAGGGTCCGCAGAAGCGGAACCCGGAATGAAAGATCTGTTCTGTACCCCTTAACGGAAGAAGGAAATACCATAGGTATTGACGATTGCGTCCACTTTTTTCCCTGCCTTGCAGAGGGGGCATTCATGGCTCGCATGGCTCTCGTAATCATCGAGAATTCCATCCGGACTGAAAACGGAAGCGATCGGATATCCGAAGCACTCATTCATGGAAGCGAAGATTGCCGCGACGCCGGCAACGGATCCTCCGTAATACTGAATGGCTTCGATGCCGCCCTGAACGGTATAGCCGGTCGTGACGGATGCGGCAAGAATCAGGACATGCTTTCCCTTGACCATCGGGATGATGTTGTCACGGAACAGCAGCTGGCTTCCGGTCGTATGTTCCGGAGTAATGACATAGATCGTATTATGAACATTGATGCTGGAAAAACCGACCTTGGTGAGTTCGCTTGCCATGCATGCACCGACGACTTCGGTACCGTCAAGACACAGAATCGTGTCAATCATCGTAGATGATTTATACTGCATGGCCAGGGTTCTCGCGGCTTCCCTTGCCTCGGACAGACGATGCTTTGTGAAGGTGAGGTCAACGTAATAATTAATATGGCTGTGGCTTGTTGCGAAATGTCCTTTCGAGACACGAAGCTTCAGTGAACTTTTCGGGTTTACGTATTCCATCTGTTTTACTGCCATTATGATCCTCCTGTGTTTTTATGAATCTATTTTAACAGATTCCGTCTCCGGCATCCGTTTCTTTTTCAGGCAACAGACAGGGAGTCCGGAAAGAAACACGGATTGCGTGCGGCTGAAACCATATTTTCCGGTTTCGAAGGAAAAACCGGATGATCTGCACCTCTTTCCGTTTGAAATGAAACGGAAAAGAATAACAGAATCCGTTTTCCATACAACAGAGTGCATGATGCCAAAAATGGCGGATTTCCTCTTTGTAATGCGGTTTCCGCCATTTTCTTTCTTCCTGAACTGTCGAAAAA